>CAMVBP010000087.1 GCA_947165795.1 uncultured Treponema sp. | reverse complement strand
GACAAATTATAAGACCGAGGGCTAAAAAGATTCCTAACATTCCAAAAAGTTTTTTCATATCAATTCCCCGTCTCAGTTTTTAGCCTTGTGTTTTTTTACAATCATTCTTATAAGCCCCATAATAATAAATAAAAAGGCAAAAATAACATTTACTATTACTAAAAGAGGATTATCAAAATAATTTGCCAGCATTTTTATAAAGCTATAAGAAGAAAGTCTGTTTACAATAAATGAAAGAAATTCTGAAAAATAAAAACTATTTAAGAAATAACAGAATGCAGTTGAAACAATCAGGAAGCAGGAATTAAGAAGCTTCCATTCAAAAAATCCTGTCATGGCATATAAGCAGCAGACTATTAATGCCATTGATATAAATCCAAGATAAAACGTAATTCCTTTATTAAGTGCATTTCTTCCATATTCAATAATATTATTAAAGCTGAAAGAAAACCTTCGGTTTTCTTCAAAATTCTGTTTAATTAAAACGTCAGAAAAAGGCGCTGCTGTTCTATTCAATTCAAAGTAAGGAGAATTAACAATCGGCCTGCTGGAAATTTTACCGTCTTCTTCAAGATCTATTATAATTACATTGGTTTCTTTTCTGTTTTCGTAAACCTCTGTAAATTCATTTTTAAAGTAATAGATTTTGTTTCCGCTTCTTCTAAAATAACCGGCAGAAAGAATTTTTTCATTTTCATAAGACTGATGCTTTTGAGAATAACTATATTCAAGCTTATGAACACACGGGAAAAGAATGAACCACGTAATTCCGCAGATAATGATATATGAAAGCGCCTGCAGGATTCCTCCCGGATGTCGGATTCTATAATAAGCAATGCAGGGACATATAATACAGATGCATATAAAGGAAGCCTTAAAAAATGAAGCAATTATTCTTTCCTGAACAAAGAAACGAATTTCGCGTCCCGCAATAAAACTCTGAACGCTCATATTCATTATGTTAAAAAGAGTAAAAATTATAATTCCAAGTATCAGGAAAAAAATGTATGCAAGTATTAAATTTATCGCCTTTTTCATATTTTCATTATCGTAATATTATAACCTAAATTTAATAGAAATCAAAACATATATTTGATGAGGTTCAAAACTCAAAATATTCAATACAATGATTTGTTTAACTTATTTTTAACCGGAATCAAAGGTGCTAAACTTCTGACGTTTCGTATTATAAAATGTGACATTTTTGCCGATATACAAGTATAATATTAGAATATACGAGATAGGATATTAGTACATGGATAGCAACAATACATTAGTACCAGGCTTTGATAATGAAAGGGATGACAGCCTTTCTATTTCGCTTAGAAAAGCAGAGAACGTTCCAAAGGGTGTTTTCATTTATCTTAGCGGTTATATAGATACTTACAATTCAAATTTTTTCCAGAAGCAGATTACAAAGATTATAGATGCAGGATTCATTAATCTTATATTTAACTGTTCTTCTTTGAACTATGTATCTTCAACTGGTATTGGTTCTTTTACAGTATTCTTAAAGGTTGTTAAACCAAAGGGCGGCGATGTTGTCCTTATGGAAATTCAGCCAAAAGTTTACGAAGTATTCCAGCTTTTAGGCTTTTCACAGTTTTTCAATATTAAAGGAAGTGCAGACGAAGCAATTGCTTTCTTTTCTTCAGGTGGAGAATCTACCGGAGATTCAATTTTCCCGTTAGTTGTTTCTTGCCCTGTTTGTAATAAAAGGCTTAGAGCAACAAAATCCGGAAGATTCAGATGTTCCGGCTGTCATACAATTATTGCAATAAATGAAACCGGTGAGGTTTTCCTCGGTTAAACCGGTAAAAAAAACTAAAAGGCTGCCTTAGGGCAGTTTTTTTTTGCCCGTGAAACTTTCGTGAAACAAATTCCTGGTTTATATAATGTGGATAACTTGTGTAAAAACCAACGAATTAATATACAGAATTTCTTTAATATGAATAAAGAATCTTAAGCATATGTAAAAGAATATTATCAGACATTCAATAAGTCTATATATTATATAGACTTAACTAATTTTACATTTTTTTTATTTTTTTTTCATTTTTTTTCAAAAAATATATTGACACGTTTTTTTAATTTTTTTTGTGTAGCTAATGTGGATAACTTGTGTATAAATAACTAAAAAAAGTAAAATTTTTCATTTGTCTTAACTTAAAAAGTTTTATATACTTTAAATATGGATAAAGAAATAAATGTTATATTGCAGGACATAGAAAAAGCACTGGATTATTCCCTACCCGACAAAGCAGATGCCCGCTGGATTTCTTCATCTTTTGGCAAAGGCTCTTTTTCCGAAGACAATTTTATTACATTGATTGAACCCAATAAAAATCTAATTAAACTTGGCGGAAAAAGATGGCGTCCCCTTCTTATGATTCTTTATTACCTGAATGAAAAAAATGAAGGTAAACTATCTTACGAAACAGCCTGCGCCCTAACTCCTTTAGTTGAATTTGTTCATACGGCAAGTTTAATTCATGATGATATTGAAGACGGCGCTGATTTACGCCGCGGAAAGCCTGCTGCTCACATTACCTATGGAATCGACACTGCAATAAATTCTGCATCCTGGCTGTATTTTGAAGCTTCTGCCTGCATAGAAAATCAGAATATAAGTGATAAAACAAAGCTTTTGCTTTACAGGCTTTACACCAATGAATTGCGAAAGCTTCATCTTGGACAGGCGCTTGATATTAAATGGCACAGAGACAGTTCTTACTATCCTACGGAAGAAGAATATTACACAATGGTAAAATGTAAGACCGGTACCCTCGCCTCTTTAGCGGCCAGTCTTGGTTCTGTTTGTGCCGGAAACGATCCTGAAAAAACAGAAAATGCCGGACAGATTGCCGCAAACATTGGTATAGGCTTTCAGATAATCGACGACGTTATTAACCTTACTACAGGAAACCCTGGTAAGCAGCGCGGAGATGACATAACGGAAGGAAAAAAAAGCCTGCCGGTAATTCTTCACATTAAAAATAATCCTCAGGATAAAAAATTAATTGCAGAATATATGAATGAAGCTAAAAACGCCGGAATTAATTCTCCTGCAGTTGAAAAATGCATTTCCCTGCTTGAAGAAAAAAATTCCATAAAGGCTGCTTTGGAAATTGGATTAAAACTTATTGAAGAAAATTCCAAGAAGTTTAATTCAAAAGAAATTGAAAATTTATTCTTAAATATGATTCCGAAAAAGCTTCTGGAATTATAACACTGGAAGATATATGATAGAAAAATCTGAAACATTAAATAATCAGGCAATACTTCTCGCATCTAACGGCTCGTATAATGAAGCAATTGCCTGTTTTAAACGCGCAATAACTATAGATAACAATAATTATCTTCTCTGGTATAACATGGGAATTACATTCAGGGATCAGGGAAAACTTTCGGATGCAAGGAACGCATTGGAGAATGCCTGGAATCTTGTTCCCGACAATGAAGATGTTGTAGAAACTTATGCAACTCTGTGTTTAATGCAGAAGGATTACGATCAGGTTCAGTATATTTGTGAAGAAGGCCTTGATTACAATCCACTCTCAACACATTTATGGAATCTTTTGGGCGTAACTGAATTTAATAAGGAAAATTTTAATCTCGCCGCTGAATATTTTGAACAGGCAGTTTCTATTAACCCGTATTACGAAGATGCGCTTTATAATTTAAAAGACACATACAGTCAGCTGAATAATAAAAAAGGTGAAAAAGCCTGCGAAGAAAGGATTAAAGAGCTATGAAAAAGGCAGTAAATATTTTATTACTTTTCATTCCGCTTATTTTTTCAGGCGCCGCATGCTTTTTTGGACCAAAGCTTTATGAATTATTAAATGAAAAAATCATGCCGGAATTAATGAGATACCTGCTTACAATTGTTTTTTTCTTAATTCCAACACTAATAATATTTATAAAAACAAGGGGTATAAATCCTATGATAAAGATTCATACCCCGCAAAATACAGATTCTAATAACGAACAGAATTAAGCAATTAAATGATCTTTTGCAAGCTTACTGATTTCATCAGCCATATTTGCAAGAGGAACCTGCTTTTGAACGCCGCCAAGTTCAAATCCAACCTTTGGCATTCCATATACAATAGAAGATTCCTTATCCTGTCCTAAAGTCCATGCACCTTTCTTACGCATTTCTGCAAGCTCTGCAGCTCCGTCCCTTCCCATTCCGGTCATAATTACACCAAGTGAATGGTTCTGGAAAATCTTAGCAACAGATTCAAACAAAACATCACAGGAAGGTCTGTGTCCGTTTCTTGGAGGATCCTGAGAAAGCTTAATAAAATTACCCAATGGACGATGTTCTACAAACATATGATATCCGCCGGGAGCAATATATACATGACTATCTAAAATAGGTTCTCCGTCAACTGCCTCTGTAACTGTTAAAGGACAAATTGCATCAAGACTGGCTGCAAACTCCTTTGTAAAACCAGCTGGCATATGCTGAACTACAAGAATAGGCTGCTTCATATTTGGATCGATATCTTTAAATACATCGCGCAAGGCATTAGGACCTCCTGTAGAGATTCCTATAGCAATAATATCAATTTTTCCGCCTTCTCGTTCCGGCTTAATTACAACAGCTTCTTTTGGCTTCGACTGGAACCATGTACTAGGAAGCACATCGCTTGCTGTAATAGACGCAGCTTTAGCAGCATCTTCACCTTTTTTGGCAATTACAGCCTTTTCAGCCTGCTTTAATTTTATCTGATGAGCAAAGAAATCTGCATCATATACTTTTTTACCGCATACAGCCGCATAAGCACCGCCATAAGCCGCAACATATTCAATGATATCTTTTGAAACATCACCAATTTTAAGAGTAACAGAAGCTGCACCAGGTTTTGTAATAAAATCTGAAGCACCAAGAGAAAGACACTGCATAGTAACTGCAGCACCTTCAGTTGCAATACTTGAAAGAATAACTACAGGAACCTGAATCTTTAATTCCTTGCGCTTCTTTAAGAATTCAACGCCGTTCATTTTCGGCATTTCAATATCAAGTAAAATTACATCCGGCTTAAGTGTTTTAAGCTTTTCCAGCAGGTCTTCACCATTTTCGGCTTTTCCACATACAGCCATACCACAGGTTTCATCAATTATACGCCCAATTAAATTTCGCATCAAAGCGGAATCATCACAAACTAAAACCTGAATATCTTCCATAACATTCCTCGATTTTATTTTTGATTTTTAGAATAAAAACAAGCCCACTCCGTTTTTAGGAATTCAAAATCTGTTTTCATTCCGAACAAAGACTCTGAATGCCCAATAAACAAATATGACTGAGGAGCCATTGAATTGTAAAATCTATTTATTACAGCAAGTTGTGCCGGCTCATCAAAATAGATGAGAACATTTCGACAGAAAATTACATCAAGATTTCTTGCTCCAGAATCATTTCGAAGATTATGATAGTCAAAATGAATTGTATTCTTTACATCATCCTTAATCTGATATCCGCCTTCTACCTTTGTAAAATATTTGGAAAGATATGCTTCTGGAACACCATCAACTTTAGCATCTGCATAAAAGCCCTGCTGAGCAGTCATAAGACATTTTAAAGAAAGATCCGAAGCAGTTATTTTAAAATCAAAACCTGCCGGACAAATTTCTTTCATAATCATTGCAATTGTGTATGGCTCTTCGCCAGTGGAACAGCCCGCACTCCAGATTTTTATAGTTCTATCATTTCCAGCAGCCTTTTTATGTTCTACAACATGGGGAATTACATAATTCTCGAAAGCATCAAAATGTGGCTGATTTCTGAAAAATCTTGTAAGATTCGTTGTACAGGAATCCAACATTTCCTTCATTTCATCAGGATTTTTTTGAACAATAGCGAGGTATTCAGCTGGAGTTGCTATATTTTTCTTTCTGAGAAGCTCTTTAATTCTACTATCAAGAATTGATCGGTTTGTATCAGAAAATGTAATGCCACTCTCATCGTAAATCAGTTTTCTATACAGTTCATAGTCTGCATCATTTAATACTTCCAACATAAATTTAATTATACTCTGTTTTATTTAAAAAGTAAAAGGATTTTTTATTTCAATAATCGAATTATTTTTTATTATAAAAGCCTTATAATGCCCTAAGGAATTTACCCTACTAGTTGACATAAAGCCCTTTTACAATTAAATTATAGCAAAAGGGGTTACAGGGGTAATTATGTCTTCACTTTCTGAATATGATGATTTTTCTATGTCGCTTTCGTTTGATGACGATTTTGATGATGGTTTTGACGACGATTTCGATGATGATTTCGATGACGAAGAAGAAGATGATGAAATTCTAGATGATTTTGATGATGAATCAGATTTATACTACGATGACGTCTTCAAAGAAGAAGAAGATATTGATGAACCTTATGATGATGTAGAAGAAGAAGACGGCTACGCATCTTACAGAAGCCGTTTTGATGATGAAGAATAATAAATAAAAAAAACATAGCGTACACGCTATGTTTTTTTTTACGTATCTTAGTTTTGCAAAAACTGTTCAATTAAAATTCCAGCTGCTTTCCTTTAAACCACAATTTTTCCAGATTATAAAATTCCCTTGCACTTTCTGACATAAGATGAACAACAATATTTCCTAAATCTACAAGGAACCAGTCATCGCCGTCCGGCATTTTGCGGTTTGTTTTATGAATTTCAAGATCGTTATCTTTAATATAATCCTTAATCTGTTTAAGCAAACCCTGCTGGAGTGTTGAACTTGAAACAGTTACAATAACAAAATAATCTGTCCAGCTGTTCAATCCGCTTATATCAAGAACAAGAACATTATCTCCCTTCCCTTCTTCCATTAATTTAGCAATTTCACAAGCCTTCTGTTCTGTTGTTTTCATTATATAACTCCTTATAACCTATGCACTTCTTTTATTTTACAACGTAACGGCCATTAAAGTCCTGACCAAGAATAATTGTAAAATCAACATTTGCACCAGAAGAATAAGCTTCTTCTTCATCAACAATATTTGTACAGTGAATGAACTCACCTATCAAATTCGCAACTTCTTTATTTCCAATATGGTCAACAATTACTGTCTGTGCATAATCATTTCTGTCTGCATTAACAGGGCTAAGAACATCATAAGCAGCACGCTGATAAAGCAATGCAGTATTTCTTGCAAGACCTTGAACTGTTGTTCCATTTTGAATTTCCAGTACATAAACACGACCGCTCATTCCGTCTTCTGTTGTTGCAAGAAGATTTGTTGTCTGTCTTACAGCCTCTTTAATAAATTCACCGTTATTGTCCGGCATTAAAAGCTGCTGTTTTCCGACATTACGCAAAGAACCTGTAATTGTCTGTCTTATGCTGGACTCGGCATCCATCTCGGAAATTAACTTTAATAAAGTCTTTTCTTCATCATCATCCAGATTAGACTTTAAGCAGGTTTTAAAAATCTTATAATTTTTCTTTATAAAAATTTCATATTTCTTTTCATGCAAACGTGTAAAGAAAGACTGCATTACGTTCTGGTATCTGTCCTGAACATCACTCTCAGTTTCTTCTTCATGTTTGTAATGAAGATAAGATGTAATTTTATCTCCATCAAGATTTATGGAACCAGAAGGAAGCAAAAATCTTTCTCCCGATTCAGAAACCATATCAATCGGTTCTGAAACAAATACTCTTATTCCGCCAAGATAATCAGAAAGCTTAATAAAATCATTAAAACCGATTATTACATAGAACGGAATTTTTATTCCGAGCATGCTTTCAATTTCACTTTTAAAAGACTGAACATCTACTTCTTCATAAACGGCATCTATTCTGTCTGTTCTTCCCAGTGTTCGGTAAATTGCACCGGTGTAACCAGGAATATTAATTAGCGCACCTTTTTGAGACTCCTTGTTATATACAAGAACATTCGAAAACAAAACAGAATCATCTTCGTCTTCTACAATAAAAAGAGTTTTTAATAAAGAGTTTTCCTGCAGATAGTCTTCTACTGCATCTGACTGCAAATAGATTGCAAAATATATTGTAAGCAGAACGGCAATAATAATTATAGAAATTACAAATAATAATCCTTTCTGTTCATTTTTTAACTTTCTCATCAAATACCTCTATTAACCAGGTTTATAATATTCAACTATTTTTT
>CAMVBP010000086.1 GCA_947165795.1 uncultured Treponema sp. | reverse complement strand
TTTTTCGAGCATAATGTAAAATGAAGATTTTACATTTTTTCCGCTGCCTGTGACTGTCGGAATAAGCTGAATATGATAAGTATCCGGCTGTTCAATATCTTTTGAACCTCTGAAATCTTTGAAAACAATTTCGTCAGTTCCTTTTTTATTTACATCATCAAGTATGTAAAGAATATGATCCGGATTAGCAACTTCTGTTTTAAGATTCTTATAATAATCAAAGCTTTTTACTTCCAGAGAATCATAAACTTCTTTTCCGCTTGTTACGGCTGTAGGTTTTATAGAAAAAACTCCTGAATCAACATAATCATTAGCGGCAATATCTACCTGGAAAATTTCTGCCCAACCCTGGAACTTTTTATCAGTTACTCCATATTGTCCAAAAATATAATATTTTCCATCTTCAGTAAAACCTTTATCAACAAAAGAAGCTACGTCACCAGCATGGAGGCTGCAGATTCCTAAAAATATAAAAGCTCCAAACAATGCTGATTTTTTCATTTTTTATACCTCCCATAAAAAACGAAGTACGGAAATTTCCGCAATATTCATATATTCTATTGTCGGATTTTTTTTATAACTCTTTACTATTATTTCTCTTAACGCTATCTTTAAAGTATGACAATTCGTGCCAGAAACAGAATTACTTTTGCATTTACGATTTTTTCTTTTGTAGTTTTTATAATTGAACTTCTCCTGGTTTGTTACGGTATTCTTTTTAAAAAGATTTCTTTTCCACAGGTTTTAAATAGTCCTGCATCTTCTAATATTCTTTTTTCTTATAATCAATATGCTATTCTTGCAGCAATTCTTCTGCAAAGCTTTTATGCATTTTTTACGAGCATGCTGGTCTACAGGAATTTTCAGAAAACTCAAACTACAGAAATTGTATTTTTTATGCTTTTTTTGCTTGCAATTCTTTGTGATTCCATAAGAATTCTTATTCCGATTTTTTATATTTCAGAAACCTATTCAAATTTTCTGCTTGGCGTTGGAGATGTTTCTTTATTTGCTCGTCTTTTGGCACCTCTTTCTTTATTTGGAATTGCATTTATCAGTAAAGAAGAATATCGCCAGGATATAGAAAAAAACACTTTGATTATTATTGTAACTTCACTCTTTTTTGCAGAATTCATCCCATTAAATACATCTGTGATTTTTAGTAATTTTGCAATTTCTTATGGCTATATTAAACTTGTTCGTATTTTTGCAGTTATTATAAACACGCTTTCTTCCATTACAGTTTTAATAAATTCATTCAGGGAAGAGTTTAACCATTTTATGCCTCTCGGCTTTGGAATAATGGCAATCGGCTATGGACTTGTATTTACTACTTCTACTCCATTTGGATTAGCAGCAGGATTTATTCTTCTTATCTGCGGAACTTATCTTTATCTTGATAAACTTCACAGACATTATTTGTGGACTGATTAATTTTTGCTGTTTACTAGAAAACAAAACATGAAATTCCGCTGATAATTACAGGAATTAAAATATTATCAAAATCGGCAAGCGGAAGAACTTCTATAAGCATTGTGCAAAAAGCAATTGTAAAGGAAATTGAAGCTCTTTTGCAGATAAAAAAGCTTGAACAGAAAACCGCAAAAAAACATGCCAAACTTCCGGCAACGGTTTTTCCTCGCGTTCCTGGAACAGGAACCTTTCCAATTAATTTTCCAATTAAACTAGCAAACCCATCACCGAACGCAAGTGCAAAAATACCTAATGCTGCGTGTTCCAGCGGAAAAAACAGTGCCGCACAAAAAATACCGCATACAAGAGTAACAGGACCCAGAACAAATCTATTTTCATCGCGTTTTCGTGCAGCAGTTTCCGTAACCTTTGAAATTAATGGAACCTGAATTCCCTTTAATCTTAAAAGTTCACTTATTGAATATAATAATACGCCGGCAACCAGAAGAATAAGCGTTGGAATTCTGTAATATTTTAACAAAAGAGGTGTAACACTTGAACAGATATGTATTGATTTACGGAACAATTCCTTTCTTATGCTGTTTAATCGCTGGCGCTCGATAATACCGTAAAATGCATTATTTGTACTCATCATTTTTTAAACCTGCAATTTTATAATTTTGTTACAGCTTTTCGTTATCTGTCAAAGTTTTAGAAATATCAATATATATAGAAGGTTCAAAGTCTGGTATAGGATTTGTTATATATTTAATATTCTGCTCTGCAAGATTACTTCCGCCAAGTCTTGTCATTGTTTCCTGATTTCTTGTTAAAGCATCCCAGGCTCGTACAGACTGACTGAACTGAACAATTGCCTGAGCATTCAATGAACTGTTTCCAGTCCGCTTTGCAAGACGGTAAAGTGTTACGCCATAATTATTAGCAGCCTGCAAATATGTATTTACAATATCATAATCTTTTACATTTGACTGAGGGAATACAATTCCATTTTCTGCAATCTGCATATTCAAATTATCAATAAGCTGATTGTAATAGCCCTGAGCTGCGTAATCATCTTTTCTTAAAGAAAGAGTATTTGCCATTGCTAAAAGAAGATTTCGTTCCTTTACATTTCCGTCGCCGGCTTTCATAAATGAACCTAAAGCTTCAAGATAATTTTTATTCTTATACTGAATGTATCCAATTCTATAACGGATTGAAGGTGAATCATTTTCAAGGGCAACAGACTGTGTATAATTACTCAAAGCCTGATCAAGATCGCCCGAAATTGAATACTTAATGTTTCCCATATCTTCATAAAGCTTTCCAATTTCCGGAGTGCCTTCAAAGCCTGCATAATCGCGTTCAGTTGTATAAAGAGAAATTCCTTCTGCAAACTGTTCCTGAGCCTTAAGATAGTCAGTTGTAGAAACATAGTATTCGCCCAAAAGCTTGTATGCATCTATGTATTTATACAGATCGCGTTTTTTAATTGATTCAACAGTGTTGAATTTTTCTATTGAACGCTGCAGAGTATTTTCTATGAATTCATTTTCGTTTGTCTTTACGTAATACTTTGAAAGATTGTAAAGCGCAATCGGATTATCCGGATTTGTCTTAACTGCACGAGTTAAAAGTCCGCGTAAGCCTTCAATTTCATAGCGAAGATATTCCTGTGATGGTGGAAGAGGACCATAATATTTATCAAGAAGATAACCGCTGAGTTCTGTCCAGTCATCTGAAGAAAGCTGTTTTTCTTTTGTAAATGTCTGCTGAACCTGAAGAACCTCGCGCAGATTATCAGAACGGATAAAATATCTCATCATTCTTGAAAGATACAGATCGTTCGGCTTATAAAGCTGAATTAATGTTGCATACTGTTCTCGTGCAAGCTCCAGCTTAGAAGGATCTTTTTCGGTTCCCCATTCAAGGAAAACATCACCAAGCTTGAGTATACCTTCCGGATCATTTACGTGATAATCAAGAATTTCTCGTCGGACAATTTCTTCTGCCCTTTCATAATTTGCAAGATCTTCAAGTTCCATATCAGCATATTCAAGACCGGCTATTTTATCGTGCTTAAAATATGTAAGAATCTTCTGATAAATACCTGAAGCTCTCTGATACTGCTTATGTTCCCTGTAACCGCGGGCATATTTAAAGAACCATTTCTTATTTATTCTATATGAAACGGCTTTGTCAAAGCTCATTTCTGACTGAGGATATTCGTCTGCCTCTAGAAGTGCGTAACCCTGTTTATAATATTTGTTTGCAACAAGAGGGCGGTAAATACAGCTTCTTGTAAAATTGAAAAGCCCCCAGCCTACAATTAAAAGAAGGGCTGCAACCAGCACACCAGGAATAATCTTATTTCTGAGCTGATAAGAAAGTGACTTTTTATATGCTTCATATTCTTCTGCAGTTCTGTGCTCAAAGTCACGTGGAACCGGAATTGAAATATCAAGCATTTTTTCCAGCATGGAAGCAATCTGTCTTGCAGGTGCTTTATGAAGGATTTTTTCTATAATTTCGAATTCTGCGTCGTCTGTAAATTCATCCTGAACGATAAGATCTTCAAATGCAAGTCGAACATTAAGAGGATATTCAGAAAGATTTTTTAAGAACTTCTTATACTGAGCATCTGAAAGTGTGTTCGGCGGTAAATCTTCGCTTTCCTGCGCCTCTGAAAAATCCGGTTCAGGAAGATTTTTATTCTTCTGATTTTTCTGGCCCTTTGTGGCAATAACTTTCGGTGCCTTTTTCTCTTCTTTTATAGTTTCTACATCAGAGAAGCCCGGAATTTCGAATTCACCTTCCATGGCGAAGTCATCGCTTCCGCCAAGTTCAAAATCAGGGCCGCCGCCTAACTGAGAATCTGTATCTTTAATTCCAAAATCAAGACCTTCCATTTCGGAAGTATCAAAAACTTCGAGGGTTGCAGTATCACCTGTATTTTCTTCATCAGATGCTTCACTGTCTGTATCTGAAATATCATCTGCATAATCCGGAATTGAATCATCGGCAGAAAAATCCATTGAACCAAAATCTGTATCCGAATCTGCACCAGCAGAAGAGTCTGTATCAAAATCAAAAGAAGAATCAGAAGCTTCGCCCTCTGTATCTGAGCCTTCAGAAAAATCTGTATCTGCAGGAGTTTCTCCAGGTATGTTATCCAGATCGAAAGACATTCCTGCAAGTAAATCTCCAGGAACTCCGCCGTCATCTTCCTGTTCATCAGAAGCCTGAGCTTCTTCCCCAAAATCATCTGCTGCAGGCTCGGCACCAAAATCATCTGCTGCAGGCTCGGCACCAAAATCATCTGCGGCTGGTTCTGCACCAAAATCACCGGCAGGTTCTGCTCCAAGTCCAAAGTCTTCTGTAGAATCTGCAGCTAAATTATCTGCGCCAAAATCATCGGTTGCGGCAGGCTCTGTACCAAAGTCCATATTATCCAGAGCTTCAAGGCCAAAATCGTCAGCAGGAGCTTCAGCAGCAGGAGTTTCTGTTCCTTCATCCAAAGGAGCTTCTTCTTCAGGAGCTTCTGCGGCAGGAACATCTTCTGCAGCAAAATCATCGCCGCCTAAATCAGGCAAATCAAAACCGTCCAGACCGTCAAGTCCACCTTCCGGCATTTCCAGAGAAGCAGCTTCTTCAGAAGCAGCTTCTTCAGGAGTAGCTTCTTCAGGAGTAGCTTCTTCAGGCGCAGTCTCGTCAGATAATGGCTCTGCAAAAGCATCAGGAATTTCATCCAGAGAAGCTTCAGAAAGTTCCGGAGCTTCAGCGGCGCCTTCAATATCAACAGGCTCTGCTTCTGCAAAATCTGCAGCAGGCGCTTCTAATTCTTCGCCCGGCAAAGATTCATCTTTATTTTCTTCCTGATTATCAACATCAATAAAACCTGGAACTTCAAAAGAATCAAAGCTGAAATCTACATTTTGTGAACTGTCTTCAGCTTTTTGATCGGCAGCCTGTGATTCTGCGGCTGGGGCTTCACTTAAATCATCAAGAGTTTCAAGAGTACCAGGCTCTCCTAAATCGCCAAGGTCTCCTATATCTCCAAGCTCGCCAATATCACCAAGCGAATCAAGGCCTGCTGTTTCTCCGGCAGCAGAACTCTCGCCCAGCTCCCCTATATCGCCTAAATCTCCAAGGTCTCCAAGTTCGCCAAGATCACCAGACAAATCCGGAGCGGAATTTTCATCAGGCGCAGGAAGTTCATCCGGCAGGCCAAAGTCATCTGCGGCGCCTAAATCTTCAACCGGCTCTGCAGGAGCAGGCTCGTCCGGAATATTAAAATCACCTAAATCGCCCGGCAAATCCAAATCACCAGGCAAACCTGAATCTTCCGGTACGCCTAAATCGCCGGAATCTGTAAGTTCTTCAGGTTCTTCAAGACTTTCTATATCTTCAACAGGTTCTTCATTTTTAGAAGTATTACCAAGTAAATCATCAAGGCTTAAGCCATTTTCATTTGGATTTTTCTTTTCAAAATCAGAAGGGATAGAATCAAACGGTCTTGTATCTTCAATTCCAAATTCTTCAGGAGGTAAGTCTTCAATTTCTTCTGGTTCAGGCTCCGGTTCCTCTTCCGGCTGAGCTTCTTCTTCCGGCTCTTCTTCCTGTTCAGAGCCTTCATCAAATCCTCCGCCTGCAAGAAGGGCATCAAGTCCCATATCTGCAATGGAAATTTCTTCCGGCTCTTCTTCAACAATTTCTTCTTCTTCCGGTTCCGGATTATCGAACATAGAAAGGTCTGGAATATCACCGGCAGAATCGTCTGCCATAGGAGTTAAAAGTGATGATAAATCCGGGGCAGCAAAAGCAGGAGCTGCTTCTTCCTGAGAATCTGAAGTTTTAGTTGTATTTTGAACTATTCCTGTTAAATCAGAAAGGTCATCGTCTACCTGAGTGTCTGCAACAGCAGCCTCAATTTCGGGCATGCCAAGTACAAAATCTTCGGAATCGTCTTTGTCTTCAACTTCTTTTGGAATGATTACATCAACCGGTTTTTCACCACGAGAAGCTCTGACTGTTACTTCATCACCAAGAGATAGTAAATCGCTTTTGAACTTTTTTAGCTGACTTAAACCTGGCATACTACGCTATTTTCCCCACCACAGAACTAAAAAATAGTCCCCTTTCTATAGTATTATACTACTTTTACGGAAAAAAATCTTCTTTTCTTTATATAAAAATAGGAAAAAGTGGGTAAAAGCACCTTAAATACAGCTATTTTTGAACAAATCAAAATATCATTAAACATTAATTTTTGAATGTCGATAATATTACTATGAAAAAGCATATTCTCATTTATTTTTTTCTCATTTCTGTATCTTTTTTTGCATTTTCTGCAGAACAAGTGAACTATCAGGATTTTGAACTGGACACCCTGATTCACAGTATTGAAAAACCAGGTGCGCCGCTGATTACAGAAGACTATATTATTTTTACCTGCGAACCAAATTACCGTTATGTAGGAATTGCTTTTGATTTTGAAAACTATCAGACAATTCATCCATTCCAGATTCTTTCCAGAAAAGATGATGAAGAAAATGTAAGCCGTCACTTTATGTTTTACTGTTATAAACGGCAGCATGCCTTTACAACCCTAAAATATCGCCTTGTATTTGACGGATTATGGACAAAAGATCCTCTAAATCCTAATTATATTTATGATGATAATGTAAACCTGTATTTTTCTGTTGTAAATGATCCGAACAGCGTAAAAATTTATACAAAAAATGAAGAAGCTTCGGGTGTAAAATTTATTTACAGAGGCGAAAGCGGACAAAAGATTCATCTAGCAGGAACTTTCACAGCCTGGGATCCGTGGATTTATGAATTAAAGGAAACCAGCAGCGGCATTTATGAACTAACACTTCCGCTGACAAAGGGAAAATATTATTATACTTACTATATTGGTTTAACGCCTGTCCTGGACAATACAAATTCACAAAAGATTTACACGACAGACGGAAGAGTCGCAAACGTAATCACAGTAGATTAAAAGAAAGAAAAAAAGAGGGGGAAGTCTCCCCCTCGCTCCCAAGTCCTCGCGCTAACGCGCTCCGGTCTTGTACGCTACCCTCTCTATCTGAACCTCTTAGCCATTTCCATGAGTTTTTTCATGTCCATGCCTTTTAATGCACTTGGATCTAATCCTCCAGGAAGTCCGCCGGAACCAGGAGCTCCGCCCATTCCTCCCATCATAGAAGGATCAAGTCCGAGCTGATTCATCATTCTGCCCTGAATTCCACGATTGCGGCTTACTTTCTTCATCATAAGCTTTGTTTTTTCAAACTGTTTTATAAGCTTATTAACGTCTGCTACACTTGTTCCACTGCCCTTTGCAATTCTTTTGCGGCGGCTTGGACCAATTATTAAATGATTAAGACGTTCTTTATAGGTCATACTCTGAATAATTGCTTCGTTTTTCTTCATGCTCGAAAGATCCATCTGCGAAGCATCCATTCCGCTCATTCCAGGAATCATATCGATAAGGGACTGCATATTTCCCATCTTCTTTACCTGCTGGAACTGCTCCAGATAATCCTGCAGAGTAAATTCGTTTCTCTGCATCTTTTTCTGCATTTTAAGAGCGGCTTCGGCATCTACAGTTTCCTGAGCTTTTTCTACGAGAGAAACAACGTCTCCCATGCCAAGAATACGGCTTGCAATTCGTTCTGGATGGAAAACTTCAAAGTCTTCTGTTTTTTCGCCGGTACCAATGAATAAAATTG
>CAMVBP010000085.1 GCA_947165795.1 uncultured Treponema sp. | reverse complement strand
TTCTTACCATCTGAGATGTGTATGAGTTTTCATTATCATACCAAGAAACAACCTGTACTTCGAAGAGGCCGTCAGCAATCTTTGTTACCATTGTCTGAGTAGCATCGAAGAGAGATCCGAAGCGCATTCCGATTACGTCAGAAGAAACGATTTCGTCTTCGTTGTATCCGAATGTTTCTGGATCAGAAGCCTTCTTCATAGCAGCGTTGATAGCTTCCTTAGTTACATCGTTACCCTTTACTACAGCAGTAAGGATAGTTGTAGATCCTGTTGGAACTGGAACACGCTGAGCAGAACCAATCAATTTTCCGTTCAATTCAGGAATTACAAGACCGATAGCCTTAGCAGCACCTGTTGAGTTTGGAACGATGTTCTGAGCACCTGCGCGTGAACGGCGGAGATCACCCTTTCTCTGTGGACCATCAAGAATCATCTGGTCACCAGTATAAGCGTGAATTGTAGACATGATTCCGCTCTGAATTGGGAATGCATCGTTCAAAGCTTTAGCCATAGGAGCGAGACAGTTAGTTGTACAAGAAGCTGCAGAAATGATATTGTCTCCCTTCTTCAAAGTTTTGTGGTTTACATTGTAAACGATTGTTGGAAGATCGTTTCCAGCAGGAGCAGAAATTACAACTTTCTTAGCACCAGCTGTAATATGAGCCTGGCTCTTTTCCTTAGATACATAGAAACCAGTACATTCAAGAACTACGTCTACGCCGATTTTTCCCCATGGAAGATCAGCAGCGTTAGGCATCTTGTAAATTACGATTTTCTTTCCATCTACTACGATGTAGTTATCTTCGCCTTCACCATCGTGAGCTTCTACAGTGTGTTTTCCTTCACCAATGCGTCCAGCGTATCCACCCTGTGCTGTATCATACTTCAAAAGGTGAGCAAGCATTTTTGGGCTTGTCAAATCGTTGATTGCAACTACTTCATATCCTTTTGCGTCAAACATCTGACGGAAAGCCAAACGACCAATACGGCCGAAACCATTAATAGCAACTCTTACATCTGCCATTGTATATCTCCTCTAAAAATAGATTAAATTTTACTTCTTATAAAATACTGAATTTATATAAAATAGTCTATAGAGTACGTTTTAAAAGTATTTTATAATTCTTTTATTAAATACGCACAAATTTCCCTGAAAAACATACTGCTTTTAATGCAGCAAAAAAATACTATCAATATTAAAAAGATAATGGTATAATTAATAATAAGATTAAAATGTTTTCAAGGAAATTTTATGATTAAAAAAATTGTTGCATTTTTCAAAATATTAAATTCAAATTCTAAGGCTTCGGAAGTTGCAAATGCTGTATGCCTTGGAGTAATGCTGGGATTCATTCCAAAAAATAATCTTTTATGGTACATTCTTTTTGTATTCTTTCTTTTTGTACGGATCAATAAAAGTGCATATTTTGTCACTACCCTTTTAATGTCTTTAGTTGCACCGATTGCAGATAATTTTTTTGATTCCTTCGGATACAAAATTTTAACCAGCGATAAACTTTCGGGATTTTTTGCAAAAATCATCGAAATTCCATTCGTAGGTTTTACTAAAATTAATAATACAATGGTTTGCGGCTCTCTGGCCTTCAGTCTGATTATTTATATTCCGGTTTTTATATTCTTTATTCTTTTTATAAGATTGTGGCGCACAAAAATTGCTTCAGCCTGGAATAATAGTAAGATTGCAACTTTCTTTTATAAAATTCCGCTTGTTTCAAAATTTAAAGCAGCCTCACTTGATCTTATTTAAAAATGTTAGACGGAGCGAATTATGGACAATAACGAAAACAAAGAAATAACTAAAAAGAAAAAACAAAAAAAGATAAAGCTTGTAAAAGCAAAGAAAATTCCTCGCTTATTCAAGAAAAAATATTCTCCAAAAAAGCTTGAATCAAAGATCCTTAAAAAAATTTACATTCCTGCAGATAAGGATTTAATAAAAAATTTATTCAAGGAAGATTCTATAAAACCGGAATTGCTTTCAATAGACAAAACCGGAACGATTGAAAAAAAACAGCTTATACGCTTAAAGAAAATTGCTAAGGATATTAAAAAACGTAAAGCAGGCTTTAAGTTCATTCCGTTTGCTGTTACAGCAGGTTTTCTTGCAGCCTTATTTATTGTAGTTGTTACTTTTAAAGATATTATCGTAAAGAAAGGAATAACATCTGCAATGCAGGAAATATTCCAGGCAAAAACAGATATAGATTATGTTCATATTGAATTTCTGAATTCAAAATTACAAATCAAAAATCTTCAGCAGGCTAATCCTGATGAAGAAATGAAAAACTTATTTCAGATAGGCGAAATAACTCTGGATTTTAATTTAACAGAACTTTTGAAAGGAAAGGTTGATATTCAGAATGTTACGGTTGCAGAAATTCTTGTTAATACAGATAGAACTAAATCCGGAAAGCTTATAAAAAAAGAAAAGAAATCAAAAGATAAAGAAGCAAAAGAACCAAAACAGGTTAATCCAAAGCTTCAGATCGCAAGAGACGATCTTCTGAAAAAAACACAGAACACACTTGACGGAATGTTTGCAGATTATAACCCTCAGAACATAATTGAAAACATGCAGGCAAACCTCAAGTCTCCGGAAGTTGCAGAAAAAGCTCAGAAAACTGTAGAGGAACTTATTGCTAAATGGCAGGATGAACCCGAAAAAATTGAAAAATCTGTAAAAGAGGTTCAGGATATATACGAAAAAGCAACGGCAATTGACTATCAGAATTTAAATGATCCTGTAAAAATAAAGGAACTGATTGATCTTGTTACAAATGGAATTAATACAGGAAACAAAATTGCAGAAGAAACAAAATCTACTGTAGATAAAATTCAGGTTGATGCAAATTCCGTTACTGCACTTTCAAAAGAAATTTCCAATGCAATTCAAGCAGATAAAAAGCTTATTGATGAACAGATTGGAAAATTTACAGTTCTTAAAGACAAGGGCTTAAAATCTGTATTTAATGATTTAATAACTGCTTTTGTTTATGGAATGGCAGATCAGTATTCACCATATGCCCGCCAGGCTCTTGATAAGGCAATGGAAATTAAAGCAAACAACGCTTCAGACTCAAAAGCTAAGGCAGAAAAAAAGAAAGCGGCAAAGAAAAAGAAGGCCGCACAGCGTGCTCCAGGACGAAACATTTACTACAAAAATGACACGGTTCCAAAATTCCTTTTGGAAAATGCATACGGTTCCGGAAGCAACTGGAGTTTTTCTGCAAAAGAATTTTCAAGCGACGCAGATAAGAGAAACAAACAGTCTGAACTTTCTGCAAATCTTGATATTCTTGGAACACAGAATAAACTGAATGCAGTGATTGACGCAAGAACTCAGACAAGTTCGCCTTTTATAGATGCAGTTTATGACGGAAACAATATTCCGTTTAATGTTACATTTGACTCATACGGTCTTAATTCTAATTCAGCAATTCAATGTAATTTTGATGCAGACAAAAATGGAAGCGTTGCAGGAACAGGAACTTTGAATCTTTCTGAAGTTCAGATTCTTACTCCAGCCTTTGAACCGAAAATTGTTTATGATATTTACAGTGATGCAATTAATTCTGTAAAAACAATGAAGATTCAGTTAGGCTACACCTATTCTGAAGCAGACGGTCTTGTACTCACAATAGATACAAATGCCGCAGAAATATTCCAGACAATGTTTACAAGCGCATTTAATAAGGCAATTTCTACAATTGCAGATGAAGCACAGGCAAAGGCTACTAAACTACTTTCAGAAAAAACCGGACTTACAACCGAAAAGATTGAACAGTTTACAGATATAAAAGGTCTGATTACAGATTCAGATGCTGCGCTGAAGAAAATTCAAAAAGAGCTTGATAAACTTATGAAGGAGCTTACTGATCAGTTAAAGGCTCAGGCAGAAAATGAAATTAAAAAGCAGGCCGAGGAACAGCTTAAAAATCTTCCTATAGATGAAAATCTGAAAAAAGGAATGGGATTCTTTGGATTATAATTACAGGCTGATCTAGCCGTTACTTTCTTTTGTGCGGTTATCAAAATATCCGCCGTCTTCAAGATAGCGGCGGCGGGTCATAATCAGGCTGATTAATTCCTGGTACATATTAAAATCTACTTCGAGGGCCATTGGCAAAAGGAAAAATTCAGTTTCGTCGCAATAGCGTTCAATAAATTTTGGATCGGTAACATAACCAAGAGAAATCATATTACTGATTCTGTCTGCGCATTTTAAAATCTTTGCCTTCTGGCTTCCATAATCCAGAATACGATGCAAAAACTGACGTTTATCTTCATTTTCGCGGCGTGTTACTTCCATAACTATTTCCAAGACATCACGGCCGTCTTCATCTGCATTAATAATTAAATTTTTATCAAAATCCGGAATGTCTTCTACAGTATCATGAACTATTGAAGCTTTTAACAATGGCGCGTCTATATATCCGTAATCAATTAAAATGGCAAGAGTATCCATCTGATGACGGAACATATTTCCACCGGCATGTCTTGATTTTCCAATAAGACCAGTTGCCAGCTGAATATATGGCGCAAATTTTATAGTTGAAAGTCTCTTCATTTCCTGTGCTTCCATTTTTTGAGACCGTTCAACTTTCATCTGATATTTTTGCTTTGCCATATATTCTCTCCTGCCTTGCTGTTATTTTACTTTGACAAAATCCTCTAAATCATTACCAAACATATCTTTTGAAACTGCATAAAAATAGTTTTTCGGGCGGATCAAACGAAGATGGTATCTGCCGTTTTTTTCTGTATCATCATCTGGAATTCCAACTGAATACAGATATTCACCAGCATAGAATTTTATCATCTGTCCGGCGGCGTATTTTCCTACAACCTCTCCATTTTCATATCGGATACATTCTGTAAAATTAAAATTAATTTTTTTAGAATTTACCTTATATGTTCCCTGCCAGACAATTATATTAGTAGAATCGGCATAAGAAGCGCGCAGCGTAACCTTGTGATCGGGCGACAAAATTAAATGATGGTAATAAAGCTGATTTTGATTATCAACATTCTGCATTATCCATTCACTGTCATAAAACGGAGTATCCTTTTCAGAAAAACATCCTGTAAGCGAAACAGCTAATACGAGAACTAAAATAAAAATCTTAAAACCCTTTTTTAACATAAGTCTCCTTATACGCTTTCGCGCTGGCGGCGCTGCATGCTTTACTACATCAGCTCCTTAATATAACTTTCAAGAGTTGCAATCTTTTTCTGACTTTCTGCCAGTCTGTCGCGCTCTTCCTGAACCAATTCTGCAGGTGCATGTTTTGCAAAGTTTCCGTTAAGTTTATTTTCGCTCATTCTTGCATAGCCCTGCTCTTTTTCCATAGTTTTCTGGAAACGAGAAAGCAACTGTTCCTTATTGATATTTTCATCAACAAGAACAAAGGCTTCAAAACCGTTGCCTACTGCACCAATTGAAGAAGCCGGTTTTGCTTCAACAAATTCAACTTTAGCAACACCACCAAGCAGCTGAATCATTTCAATTTTTTCGCGGGCAACTTCTGCTGCACTGCCCTTTTCAATTTTTACGGCAATATTAATCTTAATTGCAGGATCAATTCCACAGTCAACCTTTGTTGCACGAACTTTTCCAATTAAATCTTTAAGCGCTTCAAAGCGTTCTGCAATCTGTGTATTGTCGCGAGCATCTATTGCTTCCGGATAAGGTGCATTAATAAGCATGCCATTATAGGTTGAAGTTGTAATAATCTTATTAGAAGCATTGCGTGTAGCAACAAGTTCAGCGAGCGGCAGTTTTCCGTAGATTTCTTCTGTAACAAATGGAAGATATGGATGTAAAAGACGGAGGTTTTCTTCAAGAATGTTCATCAGAACAGAAGCCTGGCGGTCTTTTTCCTTATCATCGCCGTTCTTAAAGTTGATTTTTGTAGCTTCTACATACCAGTCGCAGAATTCATTCCAGAAGTATTCCATAAGAGCAGAAGCAGCGTCGTTGTAGCGGTAAGTATCAAGAGCTTCACGTGCTGTTTTTGCAGCGTAATTCAAGCGGCTGTAAATCCATTTATCAAGTTCAGTAAGATCTGCATCTGTAACAGGAACAAGGTTGCGTCCTTCAAGATTACCCAAAAGGTAACGAGAAGCGTTCCAAACCTTATTACAGAAGCGTGAACCGAGTTTGAAAGAATCTTTATCAATAAGAATATCCTGTCCCTGAGCACACATAAATCCGAGAGTGAACTTAAGGGCATCGGCACCGTACATATCAATAATCTCAAGAGGGTCCATTCCGTTTCCAAGAGACTTAGACATTTTTCGTCCCTGTTTATCGCGAACCAGACCGTGAATGTAAATATCATGGAATGGAGCTTTTCCTGTAAATTCAAGACCAGCCATAATCATACGGCTAACCCAGAAGAAGATAATGTCGTATGCAGTTACAAGTGCTGTTGTAGGATAGAATTTTTCCAGATCCGCAGTATTCTCTGGCCAGCCTAAAGTACTGAACGGCCAGAGCCATGAGCTGAACCATGTATCAAGTACATCTTCATCCTGTCTTAAATCTTCCGCGCCACAACCACACTTAGGACATTTAGAAGGATCTTCGCGGCTTACAATTACTTCGCCACATTTCTGACAGTACCATACCGGAATTCTGTGTCCCCACCAGATCTGGCGACTAACACACCAGTCGCGGATATTTGTAAGCCAGTTTTCATATGTATTTTCCCATTTGCGAGGGAAAAACTGAATTTCTCCAGCTTTCCATGCGGCAAGAGCCTTGTCTGCAAGCGGCTTCATTTTTACAAACCACTGATCGCTTAAATAAGGTTCAACTACAGTCTTACAGCGGTAACAGTGACCTACAGAGTGAACCATTTTCTCTTCACCTTTGAATAATCCGCAGGCTTCAAGGTCTTCAATTACAAGTTTGCGGGCTTCTTCAGGTTTTAATCCGCGGTATTTTTCCGGAACATTTTCATTAAGACGTCCATCTGGAGTTAAAAGATTTACAACTTCAAGATTATGTCTTTTACCAACTTCCCAGTCGTTCGGGTCATGAGCCGGAGTAATTTTTACCATACCGGTTCCGAATTCTTTATCTACATAATCATCTGCAATAATTGGAATTTCTTTTCCTGTAAGAGGCAGTTTTAACTTTTTACCTACAAGAGCAGTATAGCGTTCATCTGTAGGATTTACGGCAACGGCAGTATCTCCAAAGAATGTTTCAGGACGGGTTGTAGCAACTTCAATTTTTCCGCTTCCGTCTGCATATTCATAATAAAGGTGATACATTGCACCCTGAGTATCTTCGTGGTCTACTTCGTCATCTGCAAGGGCTGTTCCGCAGCGTGGACACCAGTTTACAAGGCGTTTTCCACGATACATAAGGCCACGTTCATAAAGAGTTACGAATACATCGCGAACAGCCTTTGAAAGACCTTCGTCCATTGTAAAACGTTCACGCTCCCAGTCTGTTGAATTACCGAGCTTTCGCTGCTGTTTTACGATTGTATTATGGTGATCTTCTTTAACTGTCCAGGTGCGTTCAATAAATTTTTCGCGTCCAAGATCGTTACGTGTTTTGCCTTCTTTTTTAAGCTGGCGCTCAACAACGTTCTGAGTTGCAATTCCAGCATGGTCTGTACCTGTAAGCCAGAGTGTATTATCGCCCTTCATACGATGATAGCGTACAACGATATCCTGAAGAGTATTGTTAAGACCGTGTCCCATGTGGAGAACGCCGGTTACGTTTGGAGGAGGAATGACGACAGAATAAATATTTGTTTTTTTATTACAGTCTGTACACTGACAGTGAACAGGATTTGCTTCATCAGAAACAGGTTTAAAATAACCTTTACTTTCCCATTCGTTGTAAATTCTGTCTTCAAAAGATTTAGGCTCATATGCCTTTTCCAGTTCAATTGCTTGCATTTTAATCATTCCTCGCGAATAAAAATATTCTCAAAATTATAATGTATTTGCGAAAGATTGTCATTACATGCATGAAATAGATTAATATAATAGAAACAATTTAACGGAATTTTTCTATGAGTTCTTCCCTGTTTTTTACGCCGATTTTTGCATACAATCGGCTTGTATAATTTTCCACAGTTCGCGGAGAAATAAAGAATTCATCACAAATCTGTTTATTTGTCTTTTCCTGAAGA
>CAMVBP010000084.1 GCA_947165795.1 uncultured Treponema sp. | reverse complement strand
ATAATTTAAAAATGCACCGGTAGTTTTAATTGCGCCGAAATTAGCGTTGTAATGCGGATCTGAATCAAGCGGATATTCTCCGCCTCCTGTATTGTCTTTATCTGCAGGAACAAAATCCGGCTGACTGAGCATTACTGGATCGTGCGGTGTATTATTTGCAAGTAAAATAAACACAGGTTTTTCTGTTTCTTCAACTTTAGTCAGGCGGGGAAGATAAGCAAGCACAGAATATCGGTCCAGATAAAGTTTAATGTCATCAGATGGAGAATTTGCAGACCACCACTGTCCTTCGTCATAAACTATCTGTCTTACAGCCGGCGGGAAAATCTTAAACATACTGAACCAGATAAAGTTTCTTTCAAGCAGCTGAGACTTATCCGGCAGCTCAGAAATTTCTGAATGCTCAGAAATATAATTAGTAGTATAAACGCCTTCTGTAAGTTCAGTTTTAATTGAAGGCCTTTCATTAAAAATTCTTAAATCTGGAATCCACTGAAAATTTGCCCAGGACATATCTGTAACTGTTGTATCAAAACCGTTATCATCAAAGATATAAGGCAAAACTTTTAGCGATTCGTTATATTTACTAAGCAGAGATTCACTGCTTCTTTCATTTAGTTTTTCCGGTGTATATTCGTAGCCGCCGTAAAGAGCCGGTGCACCTGTTAGTGTAAGATAACCAAAAGAAACTGTATTCGGATAATATGTAAATCCATCAAACTGCTCTGCAAGCGAAGGATCTTCTTCCAGCATGTAAGGCAGAAATCCGCTTATTGCCCGGTCAAGAAAAAGTATAATCACATTTTTATTATTTTTAGAAAGCGTGAATATCGGACTGATTGAATCAGTTTTTTTACCTGAATTCTGCGAAAGCAAATCCTGAGTAATTTTATAACCGTTTTGAATTTTTACGCAATTTATAACAGAAATTGCAAAAAGCGAAATTGAAAGAATTGCAGACGCTAATGTCAAAAGCTTTATCTTTTTAAATTTGACTGCAAAATAAAATGCAAGAATTATAATTACGCAGACACTTATACTTAAAAATGCAAATAAAAATCCAGGACGAAGAACGCCTGCGTTAGAGAAGACTAAGCTCGAAGTTATGTTTCCGTAATCTCCTCCGAATATAAATGAATTTGTAATTCCACAGAAAGCGAGTATACACAAAAGCGAAGTTATTAATGCTTTTATTTTTTTACCGAAAAGTGAATAAAGGCAAACCGGCCAGAAAACAAAAACTCCGATTGACTGGAAAAATACATTCCTTAAAAAATAAAACGGAGAGTCATGATTTTCTATAAATGAAAATTCCTGCGGTGAAGAAGAAATTATAAATGAAGGAAGAACTAATCCGCAGAGAAGACATAAAAGAATTGCTGAAGAAGCAAATAAGCTGTTACATTTTTTTGAATAACTGCATAATGGTTTTAGTGAATTGTTTATAAGATAATTAAATCCTTTCACAAAAAGCGGTGTAAATAAAATTATAGAAAGGGCAGCACTTAAAGAAACCCTTCTGTATAAGAAACCGTCATGAACAAAAAGAAGAAAAACTATAAGTGATAAAATAAATATTGCACAAACAATGTAAAGAGTTCTTAAAGGCTTTTTAATTTTATAAAAAACATTTTTTACAAGACTGAATAAATTATTCATAGTCCAGTAAAAAACTAAACCTGCCGGAGAATTATAAAGGAATACAAGAAAGAAAGCAGCCATTAAATAAATCTGAACCTTTTCTTTTATTGGATGTCCTTTGGAATAAATTGCACCTGCTACAACATTGATTAATGTCATTGCAATCGGAAGAAAATTTCCGATTTTAAAAAGACAGTCGGGCTTACTTAAATCCTGAATAAAAAGAAAGCCGGCGTTTTTAAGAGCGGGCAGTGTACTTAAAAAATTATAGGCAGCAATAAAAAATGGAATCTGAATCATAAGGCTTATAGAAGAACGTAAAGCCATCATAGGATGATAATGATTAAGACGGTAATATGTCGTGAGCATCATATATTGCTCATCGCCTTTAAAAGATGCTTTAATTTTTTTTATCCATTCAGCCATTCTTTTTTGAGCCTGTCGTTCTGTTTCCTGCCATCTTTCTGCAACTACATAAAGCGGAAGACTTAAAAAAGAAACTGCAAGACTAACTCCGGCAACAGATAGAATTATATTATCAGTAACTCCATAACATAATGTATAAAAGAATTCTACAATCTGATATAAAGGCTCAATAATAACTGAATATAAAAAATGAAGCATATTACCACCAAATTATTTTTTAAATAGGAATTCCTTTTGGACTACATCCAAAGTTTTTTCTGCTGTTTTTTCCCAGCTGTATTTATTTAGAATTTTTTCAGCAGGAGAAACTGATCCAGAAAGCAGTATATCCAGATTCACATCGTATTCATAGGGATTTATATAGTAAACACAATCTTCAAAAATTTCCGGAAGACAGCTTGCATTTGAACATATAACCTTAGTGCCCATCGCAAGAGCTTCTAATGGAGGAATTCCAAAACCTTCAAAAACAGAAGGAAAAATAAATGCCTTACATTTTTTCATAAGAAGCTTTGCTTCGTCATCAGAAACATAACCAAGATATAAAAGATTATCCAGATTATTTCCTTCATACAAAGTATCGCCGTATTTCTTTAAATCACTTTTTCCTGCAACTGCAAAAACATACTGAGGATTTCTTTTTGCAGCCTCTATAATCCATTTGAAATTTTTATTTTTTGCGAGCGAAGACATGCTGTAAAAGAATTCGTGATTATTAAGTTCCGGCCATTTTTCAAGATTTGTCTTCTCAGAAATTTCAGTAGAAAAATGCTGCCAGCCGTTATATACAACAGAAATTTTCTCTTCTGGAATTTTAAAATATTCACAAATTTCTTTTTCACTATTTTTGCTTACTGTAAGAACGGCAAGACTTTTTTTTGCACAGGCTTTGTCCTGCATCCTGTGCCATATTTTCATAATTTTGTGTTTTGCAGTCGTAACAAATTCGGGATGAATTGTATAAGTTATATCATGAAGACAGACAATTCCTTTTTTCTGGAGAAAAGGAACTGCGTTACAAAGATGAAGTCCTAGCGCATGATTTTTTTTAATCTCAAACGCAAAGGAAGTCTGTTCCCACAAAATTCCTGTTCCTCGTTTTGCTTTTTTGATTCTTATATTTTTTAAGAATTTCAGATTATTTTCATCAACATCAGAAGGTATGCAAAGAAAAGTTTTATTTTTTAATGGTTCATAAATATCTTTAGAAAGTAGATTATCAATTTCTTTTACAGTTTCATAAGCAAATCGCTGAACACCAGTAAGCTTTTGCTCAAGAAATCTGCCATTTATGAAGATAAAATCATATTCTTTCATACAATTTTGTATTATAATGTTTTATACGTAAATGTGCAAATTGCATTGTTGCGGCAGCACGGATTTAACTATGATTGAAAATAAAACAAATATAATACTTGTTTCTCTGCTTGGTGTAAAAAATGCCGGTGGTGTAGAACGCGTTTCTTATTATCTAAAAGATATTCTTGAACGGAATTTTTCAAATGTAAAACTTCTTGAACGGGGAAGACCTTCGTTCGGAAAATTCTCAAATATTCTCTGGCCTTTTCTTTTAAGCCTTAAACTTTATTTTATTAAAGATAAAATTGTAATTGCAAATTCGTGGAACTGTTACTTGTATCCTGCAGATTTTTCAATTCATCACGGAACAATGAAGGGAACTATTGTTCATGTCGGCGCAGGAAAAACTGCCGGTCTTATTGCCTGGATGGAAAAAGTTAGTGCAAAAAAAGCACGGAAAATTCTTTCTGTAAGCGAAAACTGTAAATCGGAACTCATAAATTATTACAAAATTGATGAAAACAAAATTGATGTTTTGAATAATTTTGTAGATGAAAACCGGTTTTATCCTTCAACAGAAAATTCGTGTTCAAAAGATAATTCTGCATCAGGAAAAATATCTTCAGATAAAAAAATTACCGTACTTTTTTCCGGTGCACTTATTGAACGAAAAGGTCTATCAAAACTAAAGGAATTTTCAGATTTTCTGGAGACATATAATTCTGAATATGAAATTGAATTATTAATTGCTTCCAACACTAGCGAAGAATATTCAAACTTTCAGAATAAAAAGCATACAAAAATTTGTTCCGGGCTTGGAATTGATCAGATGCCTGATTTTTACCGCAAAGGTGATATTCTTATTTTTCCAACTCTTTATGAAGGTTTTTCAATGTCCACATTAGAAGCTTTAGCTTCCGGTCTTTGTGTAATTGGAACAGAATTTGCCGTAACAAAAGAGCTTGAATCTTATGATTTTTGCTGCAAATATGATTTTGCTTCTCCTGAACAGACTGCAAAACTTTGCATAGAAATGTATAATAAGTTTTCTGATAAAAAAGAATATATTTCCAAAAAAACAGTTGAGCGTTTTGGAAAGGCTGAATACGAAAAGCGCATTGTAGAATATATTAGTTCGGCGCTTAAGAATAAGGAAAATGCGGAGTAAAAAATGGCTTTAGTTTCTGTAATAATTCCTGTATATAATGCTTCAAAAACTTTAGAACAAACAGTAAAAAGTATACAAAATCAGACTTTTTTAGACTGGGAACTTATTCTTGTAAACGACGGAAGTACAGATAATTCCCTGGAAGTCTGCAAACAGATTGCAGAAGCTTCTAAAGAAAGTATTTCAGTAATTGATAAACCGAACGGTGGTGTAGTTTCTGCTTACAAAAAAGGAATTAAAGCGTCATCCGGAAAATACATAATGTTCTGTGATGCAGATGATGAATATACTCCTGATTTTATAGAAAATGCCGTAAAAATCATTCATGAAAATAACTGCGATTTTGTTTCGTTTGACGCAACAATTATCGACCGCGACGGGAAATCGCTTGTTTTGAATGCCGCACCGGAAGGCTTATATAATGCGGCGGAACTTAAAGAAAAAATCCTTCCGCATTGTCTTTTTAATGAATTTAATCCTTCTTCTTATTATAAAATACTTGTTTACCGCTGGAATAAAATTTATACAAAAGAGCTTATCATGAAGTTTATTGATGAACTTGATGAAAAATGTTTTCAGATAGAAGACAATGTATTTACAACTCTTGCAATTGTTCATTCATCGTCAATTTTTGTCAGTAATAAAAGCTTTTATAATTATTACCTTCAGGAAAAGTCTATTACAAAAGGGTATAATGCTTCATTATTCGGCCGCTATTTATATTCCCTTGGCGTATTAAAAAATCTTACGGAAAAATATCTGAAAAATTCCAATCCTTTTCAGTTTGAACTTCTTGCTTATGAAAATTTCAGGATTGTATTCCGGCGCTGTGCAAAATCTGCTTCTTATAAAATCTGCCGCGAAATTATTAAGCAGATAAGGAAAAGCGGTTATATAAAAAATATTCGCAATAAAAATATTTCGCTTGCAAAAAACAAATTATTTTATTTTCTTTACAGGCTTCATTTGAATTTTGCTTTATATCTTGCGTTCAGGCTTCTCTAGAATTTTGAATTTTTAATAAAGCGTTCAAGGCTTGTCTGCCACGAAGGAATTTTTATTTTCAATTCTTTAACTATTTTTTCTTTTGAAAGAACTGAATATTTTGGTCTTTTGGCTTTTGTTTCATATTCATCAGATGAACAGCCTGTAATTTCGCAGTTATTTTTAATTCGTCCGTGTTTTTTTGCCAGTCTGTAAATTTCATTCGCAAAATCAAACCAGGTTGTTTCTCCTTCGTTTGTGTAGTTATAAATTCCGTAAGAAGGAGCCTTGTTTTTCCCAAAAAGAGATTTTGCATTTTCAGATTTTTCAATGAACTTTATAATTACGCCTGCAAGGTCTCCTGCAAAAGTAGGACATCCTTTCTGATCATTTACGACTTTTACAGAATCGTTTTCCTTCATTTTGTCTAAAATTGAATAAACAAAATTCTTTCCGTTAAAGCCGTACAACCAGGAAGTTCGGATTATATAATAAAGAGTCATTTCTTTTTCTATTGCGTCTTCGCCATCAGATTTTGAGCTTCCGTAAACACCAAGCGGACTTTTAGGTGAATCTTCGGTATATGGAGAAGATGCTTTTCCGTTAAAAACATAATCACTCGAAATGTGAATTAGTTTTGCACCTATCTGACGTGAAATTCTTGCAATATTCAATGCGCCTTCGTAGTTTACAGCCCTTGCAGTTTCTTCTTCCTCTTCGGCTTTATCTACAGCGGTGTAGGCAGCGCAGTTAATAATCCATTTAATCTGGCGGTGTTCCCTAGGCAATTTAGAAGGAAAATATGATGAAGTTTCTACAGATTTCGCAAAATCACTTAAAGAATCATATTTAGTAATGTCAACTTCACTTCCGGTTTGTACAAAAGGCAAATGCAGGCTTTCCAGCTGTCTTACAACTTCCTGTCCAAGCATACCTTTACTGCCAATTACCCAAATCATATTTCCTCCCTTATGAACTGGTTATTTTGTTCAAAATAATTTATCAGTATAAAGCATTTTTTGCAAGTTCTATTAAATTGTGGTATAATAAATTTATTATGATATCACAAAAAATTAAACAACTTGTAGAAAGCCCTTCATCGGGTGTAATCAGAAAAATGTTTGAAGAAGGTGCTCAGCTAAAAGCTAAGTACGGCGAAGATAGAGTATTCGATTTCAGTATCGGGAATCCCGATCTTGATCCACCAAAAAAAGTCCTTGAAGCTATAAAGCAGATTCAAGCCGAAGAAAATCATTTATGTCACGGTTATATGCCTAATGCAGGCTATAAAGAAACCCGTGAGGCTATGGCAAAAAAGACTTCTCTGGAGCAGGGCGTTGAAATTGGTTTTGAAAATGTGGTAATGGCTGTCGGTGCTGCCGGCGCATTAAATTCAATCCTCAAGGCTATTCTGAATGAAAATGATGAAGTAATTGTTCCCTGTCCGTATTTTGTTGAATATGATCATTACATTCATAATCACGGCGGAGAAATTATCCGTGCAAAAACAAAAGATGATTTCAGCCTTGATGCAAAGGAAATTGAAAAGTTATTAAAGCCTAACACAGCCGCTGTTTTAATTAACTCTCCGAATAATCCTACGGGAAGAATTTATTCAGAAAAAGAAATAAAAGAGCTTGTAGAAGTTCTTAAGGCTCATGGAAAAAAGACAGGAAGATATCCGTTCTTAATCTGTGATGAACCTTACAGAGCAATTACTTATGGCGGAAAATCTGTAACCTCTGTTTTCCCATTATATGAATATTCAGTAGTTGCAACCAGCTTTGCAAAGAACCTGAGTCTTCCTGGTGAACGAATCGGGTACCTTTGTGTAAACCCTGCCTGTCCAGAAGCCAAGGATTTCCTTGCAGCAGCAATTTTTGCAACAAGAATTTTAGGCTATGTAAATGCGCCTGCTTTCTTCCAGCGCGTAATTGCAAGAAGCTGGGATGCTGAATGTGATTATTCACTTTACGAAAAAAGACGTAACGAAATCTGCGAAGTTATGGATTATGCCGGCTTAAAGTATTGCGTTCCGGAAGGTGCCTTCTATCTTTTTGTAAAGGTTCCTGATGGCTGGAATGATGATGATATGGCATTTATTAATCATCTGAAGAAATACAATATTCTTTGTGCTCCGGGAAGCGGATTTGCAGGAAAGGGCTGGTTTAGAATATCTTACTGCTGCAGCGAAAAAACTATTTTGAATAGCAAAGAAGCATTTAAAAAAGCTGTTCAGGAAAAATAAAATATTATAGTGGAGATTCAAAATGAAAATATTAATGGTTACTTCAGAAACAGTTCCTTTTGCAAAAACTGGTGGACTTGCAGATGCAGTTTCTGCTTTAGCATTAACACTCTCTAAACAGGGGCACGATGTTAGAATTGTTATGCCACGTTATTATAAAATAGACAGAGCAAAACTTAAGGCAATAGAAGCTCCACTCGCTGTTGCAGCAGGAACAATTGAAACCTGGGTAAAAGTTTATGAATCAACTTTGCCTAATTCTAAGGTTCCTGTTTATTTTATAGATCACGAACAGTGCTTTGGCCGCGACGGAATTTATGGAACTAAAGCTGAACCGGATTTTCATGATAATCCATATCGTTCTGCTGTTTTGTGTCATGGTGCTTTCCAGCTTTGTCGTATGCTTGGCTGGTATCCTGATATCATGCATGCTCACGACTGGTTCTGCTGTCTTGTACC
>CAMVBP010000083.1 GCA_947165795.1 uncultured Treponema sp. | reverse complement strand
GCGGAGGGATGAGCCGCGGTTAGTCGGCGAAGCGCGGAAAGCCTGGTTTTTGCGTCAGCAAAAATGCGCCCGATTTTTTATTATTAAATATTATTGAGAATTTTTGGAAAATCCAATATAATTAAATTCCGTTATGAAAAACGGATTTGATAATGAAAAATATTTAAAAATTCAATCAGAGCATATCAAAGAAAGAATCGCAAAATTTGGCGATAAGCTTTATCTTGAATTCGGTGGTAAGCTTTTTGACGATTACCATGCTTCGCGAGTTCTTCCTGGTTTTCAGCCCGACAGTAAATTACGTATGCTGATGCAGCTTGCAGATGTTGCAGAAATTGTTATTGTAATCAGCGCTGTTGATATTGAAAAAAACAAAATTCGTGGTGATCTGGGTATTACTTATGACAAGGATGTTCTTCGCCTGCGCGATGAATTCCAGAACCGCGGTTTAATGGTTGGAAGCGTTGTTATTACTCATTATACCGGTCAGGAAGCAGCAAAATTATTCCGTGCAAAATTAAAGAAAATGGGCATTAAGGCCTACTATCATTATACTATTCCGGGTTATCCTTCTAATGTTGCTTTAATAGACAGCGACGAAGGTTATGGAAAAAATGATTACATAGAAACTTCGCGTCCGCTTGTTGTTGTTACGGCGCCTGGTCCTGGAAGCGGAAAAATGGCAACTTGTTTGAGTCAGCTTTATCACGAAAATAAGCGCGGCATTAAGGCGGGCTATGCTAAGTTTGAAACTTTCCCTATCTGGAACCTTCCTTTAAAACATCCTGTTAATCTTGCTTACGAAGCAGCCACTGCAGATTTAAATGACGTAAACATGATTGACCCGTGGCACCTCGAAGCTTATGGACAAACTACTGTAAATTACAACCGCGATATAGAAATCTTCCCTGTTCTTGATGCAATTTTTAAAGGTATTTATGGCAGCAATCCGTATAAGTCGCCTACAGATATGGGCGTTAATATGGCTGGTCTCTGTATTTATGACGACGAAGCCTGCCGCTATGCAAGTAATCAGGAAATTATCCGCCGCTACTATATTACATTGAACCGTTTGATTGAAGGCGATGCAAGCGAAGAAGAAGTTAATAAAATTGAACTTTTAATGAAGCAGGCTAATGTTACAACTGACGACAGAAAAGTAACTGTTGCCGCTAAAGAGCGAGCTGCAAAATCTGGTCTTCCTAGTGCTGCTATTGAACTTGCAGACGGCACTATCATTACTTCCGAAACTTCTGATTTACTTGGAACTTCGGCAGCGCTTATTCTTAATGCTACTAAACATCTTGCAGGTCTTGATCATAAATTAAAGCTTATTCCAAAGGCTATGATTGAACCTATTCAGAAAATGAAGGTTACTTATTTGAGCGGAAACAATCCACGCCTTCACACTGATGAAGTTTTAGTTGCGCTTGCAATGCTTTCTAAGACCGATGAAAATTGCCGTCGTGCAATTGAGCAGCTTCCAAATTTAAAAGGCTGTCAGGTTCATACAAGTGTTATGCTCAGCGAAGTTGATAGAAAGATTTTCAAAAAGCTTGGTGTTGATTTAACTTGTGAACCAATCAGCAAAAAACAGAAATCTTTAATTGGCTAAAATATTAAGGTAGAAATTATGAAGAAAAATTTTTCTAAAGCTTTAATGCTTGTGTCGGGAATTATGCTTTTAAATTTTACGGCTTGTGCAAAATCAAATAAAGGAAAACAGCTTAATGTAACTGATGAAACTGCAAAACCTGCTGTGAATGAACCAGCTGCAAAAACTGTTAATCCGGAAATTGAAAAGTTGAATCGTGTTTTAATGCGCATGACTGACCGCTGCAAAGAAGCAATTCCAAACGGAAATCCTGAAGAATTTCTTGCAGACCTTCATAAAGTTTTAGATGAAGAAAAAACTTTCAGGGCAGATGATTTATCTCTTTATTATTTGATTGATAAAAAACATTTTGTTTCTTCTGATTATGTTCCAAAAGATTTAATGCCTGTAAAAAATAATGATTTGTGGAATGTAAGCCGCAACGATCTTTCTCTTCGTCCGGAAGCTTATGCTGCTTTGGAAGAGCTTTCTCGCGCCGCTCTGGCAGACGGAATTAAACTTATGGTAAGTTCAACCTATCGTTCTTATCAGTATCAGGAAGGATTGTTTAACCGTTACGTTGCACAGGATGGCGTTGAACTTGCTGAACGCTACAGTGCCCGCCCTGGAACAAGCCAGCATCAGCTTGGTGTGGCCATAGACTTTGGTTCAATTACCGATGACTGGGGCGATACAAAAATGGGAAAATGGGTTTATGATCATGCGGCTGAATACGGCTGGTCTTTAAGCTTTCCGCAGGGTTATGAAGATGTTACAGGCTACATGTGGGAATGCTGGCATTTCCGCTACATTGGAAAAACTGCCTGCGAATTCCAGAAAAAATGGTTTGGAAACATTCAGCAGTTTATGCTTGAATTTATTGAAGCCTGGGAAAATGAAAACTAATGCAAAAGCTTGATGTTAAACTGATTGCATTTGATTTAGACGATACTCTTTTAAATGATAACCGCGAAATTACAGACAGGAATGTAGAAGCACTTCGTGAATGTGCAAGACGCGGAATATATATTGTTTTGTGTTCCGGTCGTGCAGAAGATGCTATACTACCGTTCGTTAGGCGACTTGAAATTGCCGGAATGGAAGCCGGCCGCTATTTAATTGCAATTAACGGCTGCTCTATTTTTGACCTGCATAAGCGTCAGCAGATTTTCTGTAAAAAGGTTGAACCTGAAATTCTTTTACGCGCAAATGAAATTGCAGAAAGCTTTGGATTACGCAGCGAAGTTTACACTCCGGATACAATTTATTACCGTGAAGAAACAAAGTGGACAAAGCTTGATGTAGATTTGTGCGGGCTTAAAGGCGCCAAGGTCGACAACTACGATGAATTCCTAAAAACAGGTTTTACAAAAATGCTTGTTCCAGGAGAACCGGAAGAGCTTCTTAAACTGCAGAAAATTCTTCGTGATGAATTTAAAGAACGTGCTGTAATTTTTACAAGCAAGCCGTACTTTCTGGAGATTCTTCCGCCAAATTGCGGAAAGGGCGAAGCTGTAAAATGGCTTTGTGAATCTTTAGGTTTTGGCATTGAAAAAGCAATGGGCTTTGGCGACAGCATGAATGATGAAAGCCTTATCCGAATGGCAGGCTATGGTGTTGCAATGTGTAACGGTCTTGATGAGATAAAAAAGATTGCAGACTTTGTAACAGAAAAAGATAACAATAATGACGGTATCGCCGATTTCTTAAAAGCAAAAGTCCTCGGCGATTAAACCGTAAAATAATTTTTTAGTTTAATGCTTTCTTTGCAGAAAGAAGATCTTCCTTACTGAAGAGACTTGCACGTGCTGCAGAATCTGCTATGTCTGCAACTGTAAGGGAAGAAGCGTCGCGTGCTGCAGAAAGTTTTTCGTCTTTTTTCCATGCACACAAAATTCCGCGGCTTGAATTTACTACGCCGCCGGCTTTGTCCAAAAGTGTTGCAGCTATTCGTGCAGCACCTCCCTGAGCTCCGTAGCCTGGTATTAAGAAAAGTGTTTCTGCATATTTATCGCGAAGGTAGCGGGCATCCTGTTCCTGAGTTGCACCAACTACGGCTCCAAAAATTCCACAAGTCTGGTTTTTGTAATCAGCACATTCATCGCGCCACTGCTTACCGATTCTTTCTATTTCGTCGCCAACTCTTTCAAGTAACAAACTACCGTTAGTTAACTTCTGGTGTTCTATATCAGTCATTCCTGGATTGCTTGTACACAAAAGAACAAAGGCTCCTTTTCCTCCAAGTTCTGGAGTGCTGAATTTAGTAAAAGGCTGTAAGGTGTCGAAGCCCATGTATGGATTAATTGTAATAATATCTGTTTCAAAATCTCCGGTAAAATGAGCTTTTGCATATGCATCTGAAGTTGCACCAATGTCGCCGCGTTTAATATCGGAAATGGCAATTAATCCGCTTTTTCGTACATAGCGTAAAGTTTCGCTGTAAACTTTCATACCTTCAAGACCCATTGCTTCGTAATAGGCAATCTGTACCTTAAAGCAGCACGCTGATTTATCATTAACAACGCGGTCGATAATTGCCTTGTTATAGGTAAGTACTGCGGCGGCCGGTGATTCATAATTTTTCAAAATGTTTTCCGGGATATAAGAAGGATCTGTATCTAAGCCTACACAAAGCGGCCCGTATTCAATGGAAAGTTCCTGCAGTTTCTGCATATTATGTTTTGTCATCATAGGCTTATAATATTCCAGATCAGTTGCTTAGTAAAGTAGGGGCGCGCAGGACATGCAGAAAGTGGCAAGGCATACAGATAGCTGCGGGCTCGTGGAGGCAAGGCATGCAGATAGTTGCGGGCTCGTGGTGGCATGTACAGTGCATACAGTTAGCGGCGCGGGGGCAGGGCGAACGGCGCCGGCAGAATGCCGCATACCTGCTGTTCAAAAATATTTAATTATTTAAATAAAATTTTACTTTCCTAAAAACTATTTTATAATAGTATATATGAGCAAACTGGAAAAATTTAAGAGATTCCTTGGATTAGAAAAATACAGCAATTATGTAGAGAATTATTTAGACCGCTCAAATGCCAAGTCAGCAATATATCTTTCTAGTGTAATTATTTGTCTGGAAATTTTTATGATTTCCAGCGTTCTTTTTAATCATTATACAGGGGAAACTATCCGTACTGTACAATGGATGGTGTCTCATTTGGTTTCGTATATCACTCTTCTTATTACCGGAATAATTATGTTATGTTATTCCATTTATTTTTTTAAGAATCAGGATAAAAAACCGAATTTGATTCTTGGAAATATAATACATACTTTCTTTTCTATAGTTTGTATTATTTTTGGAATTTACATTTCTTACCTTGATTATATAAAAGGCGAACAATTTATTACCTTAATGACAATGGTAATTTTTGTTTTCTGCTTTCTTATATGGCGGCCGATTTATTCAATTTCTTTTTTAACTATTTCCTTCACTGTTTTTTATGTGATTTGTACTACAACAGTTCCTGCAACTTATGCTACTCAGGTAAATCTTTTTATAATCTGGGTTGCAATTTTAATGGCTTCTTCAAACTCATTCCATCAAAAATTAAAGGAAGCAAAAAATGATGAGCAGATAGAACACACAAACAGTATTCTTACAAAGCTTTCTATAAGTGATGAAGTAACCGGTATTGCCAACATGCAGTATTTCAGGGGACAGGCTGTCGGCTTAATGCAGGATCCAAAAGTAGACATAAATGAGCTGATTTATTTATTTCTTGATATAGAAAATTTTAAAAACTTCAATGAGAAATATGGATTCCTGGACGGAAATGAATTTTTGCGTGCCTTTGCTCAGACGATTGAAAAGATATTTAAAGGTTCAATTGTTGCGTATTTTTCAAATGATAATTTTGCAATTTTAACACGCGATAAAGATTACATGTCTAAGCTGAAAAAGCTTGAAGAAATTATTATCAATAAAGACAGCGAAATTAAAATGTGTTTAAAGACAGGAGCTTACAGACCGGAAGACAGAGATTGTCTTCCAATCGTTGCCTGCGATCATGCACGCTATGCCTGTTATTCCATAAAAAAGCACTATACAAAAAGTTATTGTGAATATGATAATTCAATGTCCAAGGACTTTTATAAAAAGCAGTACATTATTAACAACATTGATGACGCAATTGCAAATGGCTACATAAAATGTTACTACCAGCCGGTTATAGATACTTTGAGCGGAAAACTTTGTGGAGCCGAAGCGCTTGCAAGATGGGATGATCCAAAACACGGATTCTTATCGCCGGTCGATTTTATTCAGACTCTGGAAGAATATCACCAGATTCACAAGCTGGATATATATATTGTAGAACAGGTTTGCCGCGATATAAAAAAAGATATTGAGGCAGGAAACGTTGTCGTACCTATTTCATTGAATTTTTCACGTATGGATTTTGATATTCTTGATTTGTCTAATGAAGTTGAATCCTGCCTGTTAAAATATGGAATTGAAAGAAAATATGTGCATGTAGAAATTACGGAAAGTGCACTTACAGAAAACGACGGTAAGCTTCAGGAAGCAATGAGAAAATTCCGCAGTGCAGGTTATGCGCTATGGCTGGATGATTTTGGTTCAGGATATTCAGGATTAAATGTTCTTAAGGAATATGATTTTGATATGATGAAAATAGACATGAAATTCCTGTCTAATTTTTCTGGAAATCAAAAGGCAAAAAAGGTTTTAAAGAGTATAGTTTCTCTTGCAAATGAATTGGGAATGCAGACATTAACTGAAGGCGTAGAAACTGACGAAGCATTTAATTTCTTAAAGGAAATTGGCTGTGAACGTTTACAGGGTTATTTGTTCGGAAAACCAATGAAAAAAGAAGAACTCATTCAAAAAATTAAAGACGGAACTTATAAAGTATAAATTCCGTCTTAAATGAATGTATTTTGGTGGTGAATTTTTATTCACCACTTTTTAATACTAAATTAGAGCTTTGGAAATTTTTCAAAGTATTTCTGTGTTTCTCTGGCAACAACGCCGCTAAGGAAGATTAAAGAAATACAGTTTGGAATTGCCATCAATCCGTTTGTAATATCTGCAATCTTAAATACTTCTTCTACTTTGAAATAAGGTCCAATTGCAACAACAACGATAAACAGAATTCTGAAAATCAAAACAAGCTTCATTTTTCCGTTTGTAAGATATTCAAGACATTTTTCTGAGTAATAATCCCATCCAAGAATTGTTGTGAATGCAAAGAATGCAAGACAAATCATAAGAAGGAATTTTACAGATTTGTTGTCGCCGCCAAGAACTCTAGAAAATGCTGCAGCAGTAAGCTGTGAACCTTCAAGTCCGCCATTCCAGTGAGGAACAAGTGTAAGGACATTGTCTTTCATTTCGTAAACCATTCCACCTGGAGCAATAATATCTCCGTAGAATGCGAGCACGATAGCAAGACCAGTCATTGTACAGATAATCAAAGTATCAATAATTGTTCCTGTCATATTAACAAGACCCTGTTCAACAGGTTCGTTTGTCTGAACCGGAGCAGCTGCAATAGGTGCCGAACCAAGTCCAGCCTCGTTAGAGAAAATACCTCGTGCAATACCCTTGCGCATTGAATCAAGAATCATCTTGATAATATAACCGGCAATACCGGCTGTTACAGCAGAAAATCCGAATGCTGACTTGAAAATCAAAACAAAGGCAGCAGGAATTTTTGTTGCATTCATTATAATTACAGAAATTCCAAGGAATACGTAAATAAATGCCATTGATGGAACTACTTTTTCAGCGACTTTAGAAATACGTTTAAGACCACCAATAATTACAAGTGCTGCAAAAACTGTTACTAAAGCACCGGCAATTACTGTTGCCCATGTATATGCTCTTTCGCCAATTGTAAATGCTACGTTTGTTGAGTTAGGATCAAATACTCCATTAACGGCGTCTGTAATTCCGTTTACCTGAGTCATTGTTCCAATACCTAAAAGACCTGCAAGTACACCAAATACTGCAAAAATAATTGCGAGCCATTTCCAAGACCAGCCGGTTCTTTCTTTCATACCTTTTTCGATAGTATAGAATGGGCCTCCAAGAATGTGTCCGTCCGGCTTTACTTCGCGGTATTTAATTGCAAGCATACATTCTGAATATTTTGTTGCAGTTCCAAGAATTGCTGCAATCCACATCCAGAAAAGAGCTCCAGGTCCACCGCCCAAAATAGCTGTAGCTACACCGACAATGTTTCCTGTACCGATTGTTGCAGACAAAGCTGTACATAAAGCAGAAAAACCGGAAAGTTCTCCTTCTGCATCATTCTTTTTGAAAATCTGCTTGAATGCGCGGCCTGTTTTTGTAAACTGAATTCCGCGGCATCGGATTGTAAGAAGTAATCCTGTGGCAAGAATAAGGATGATTGTTGGAACGCCCCATACAAAATCATCAATTTTTTCCAAGATTTCTAATAACATTTTTCCTCCAGAAACGATTTAGAATATATATAATATTGTATAGTATAAATTATCGGAATACAACAAAACTTTCATGAGAGGCTTTGAGTCTTAAGTTTTGAATATCTAGACATATTTTTATTTATCTGTTATATTATCCGAACATGGTGTGGTACCCAAGCGGTAAGGGATCGGTCTGCAAAACCGTCATTGGTAGGTT
>CAMVBP010000082.1 GCA_947165795.1 uncultured Treponema sp. | reverse complement strand
ACTTCGACCCACGTCAGTACCTCACAGACGCTCGTGCAGAACTCGTAAAGATGTACGCAGACAAGAATAGAAACGTATTCGGTTCTGCTGGTCACGCTTTAGACTAGGAGAACAAATGCGAGTTTTGCGCAAGCAAAACTCGTGAAGCACGCGTCAGCGTGCGACACACGCACTTGATTAGTTCTTTATAACGGTGGTTGAGCCCTTCGACAGGCTCAGGAACCGCCTGTCGAAACCACAAAAAAAACGCGGTGAACACCGCGTTTTTTTATGCCCGAATATTAAAAGTATAAAATACTATTCAGCCAAAGTAGTTTTAAATTTTGAAACTACTATAAAGAATACAGGAAGTGCAGAAACTGCAAGAGTCATTATTAACGGCAGGATAAATTTATCATCAAGATAAAAAAGACATTCAATAAATGACGGAATCAGCAGATATACAAAAATAATTACAGAATGAATAACTGCAGGAACAGTTTTCTTTTCTTCGAACTTTTCAAATGCAATTTTTAAAGAAATTGAACACTGGAAAAGCATTGCAGCATAAACTACAGGCTTAAAGAAAAGTGAATATTTTGAATACAAGCCTTCAGATGTACTTACAATACAATATGGAAGATAAACCATGTAAAAAGATAACTCTAATGGAAGAAAATATTCAATTTTTGATTTTAATGTGTCTTTAAAAATCAGTGCAAATAAAACAAACAGGACAACACAAGGAACAAATGACTGACGCAAATTAAAATAGGCAAAATTGCTTATGAATGAATAAGGAACAATTCTTCTTGAAAAAAGAAAAAGTGCCTTATAAGATGAGAGCAAAACACCACACATAAGACCAATTGCTACTATTAATGTGAGTTTTTTATCGCGCTTAAATATTAAATAGAAAACTAATAGAATTATAAGAAAAAGAAAATCAAAAACTATCATTATTTTGCCCTTATCTGCATTATTTTTGCATTACCTTGTATACAAATTTCTTCACCTGCTTTTATAGCAAAAATATTTTCCGAAGTCAAAGTAAATTTCTGTCCGTCGGAAGAAATAGTAGCTGCATTATCGCAATTCAGTATGTAAATAAGCTGAACTGAAGATGGATTTTCGTCCTTGCATTCATTCACAAACTTCCATTCTCCGGCAACATCTATTTCATTCATAGTAAAGTATTTGCAATCGAATGTTTTAGGAAAAGGAGCAACAGGAATCATTCCTTCGCGCTTTATTACTGCAAGTCCTTTTTCTATATGAACTTCGCGGCCGCGTCCCCAGTCATAAAGACGGTAAGTTAAATCGCACGACTGCTGAACTTCCATAAGGCGAAGACCTGCTCCAATTGCATGAACTGTACCTGCAGGAATAAAAATAAAGTCGCCCGGTTTTACGTTTACAAATTCCAGATATTCTTCCAGAGAATTTTCTGTAATTGCTTTTGCAAGAACTTCGTTAGAAAAACCTTCTTTAATACCGTAAACAATTTTTGCATCTGGAGCAGCATCAAGCACATACCAGCATTCGGTTTTTCCTCTGTTACCCTCGCCTTCAAGTTTAACTGCCCAGTCATCATCAGGGTGAACCTGAATGGAAAGAGTATCATCTGCCTGAATAACTTTTACTAAAAGAGGATAATCGCCTCCACAAAATAATTTAAAATCATCCTGACAGCCATTTGGATGTGTAGAAGCAATCCAAAGTTCATAGCCCCATATTTTTTCTGATTTTATTGCATTAAGCTTTAACATTTAGAGACTCCACAACTGATCAGGATAATAACCGGATTTTATCTTAGCGGCTATTTCATCTTTTACAATCTGGCGGTCTTCCGGATAAGTCATACCGAACCAAGTTTCCTGAGAATTAAAGAATCTTATGATTCCCTGTTTATGTGCAATAATATCGCTTGCAGCAACAGGAAGAAGTGCTTCGGCTTTTGGAGCACTTACATTATTGGCAATAAAATTGTCCCAGTATGTATGGAATTCTTCAAAAGCTTTAAGAGAAAAGCCGAAAAGATTCATACTTACCCATTCTTTTCCTGTAAGATGAACTTTTTCTCCATCCGGCATTTCGCTTATAATGTTATCATTTTCATCATAATAAATCTTAAGGTTTTCTACGATTTTTTCGAGCTTTTCGTCTGCAACTGTACAAACTCCGCGGCTTACAGAACCGGAACGGCTCATTGTATTTCCGAGAACATAACCTACCATTGCATGCTCGCTGCTCATAGGATCGATTGAAGAAAGATATTTTCCGAGAACTTCAAATGCCTGTCTTCCATAATAATCATCTGAATTTATAACCGCAAACGGAGTTTTAACGGCTTTTTCTGCACACAAAACTGCATGAGTAGTTCCCCATGGTTTTTCGCGGCCTGCACTGGCTTTTATCTGTTCATCTGATAAAAGTGATTCGTGCTGCTGGAATACATATTCAGCATCAAAATTCTTTGCAATTCTGTCGAACAGTCGTTCCCTGAATGCACTTTCTATATCTTTTCTGATAATAAAAACAACTTTTCCAAAACCACTTTTCATTGCGTCGTAAGTTGCAAAATCCAAAAGACATTCGCCGTGAAGTCCTACAGAATCAATCTGTTTTACTCCACCGTAGCGGCTTCCCATTCCTGCTGCTAAAACTAACAAAGTTGGCTTCATTTTTTTACACTCCAATAATTTTTACTTACATTTCAATAATTGTATCAAGGGCAAGCTTCATCATATCTTTAAAAGTTGACTGTCTTTCTTCTGCTGTTGTAGCCTGACCTGTAATGATATGGTCGCTTACAGTTAAAATTGCAAGCGCCTTTCTATGGAACTGAGCTGCAAGGGTATATAATTCTGCGGCTTCCATTTCTATTCCGGCAACACCATACTTTTGCCAGAGCTTCCAGTTTGAATTTTCATCATAAAATCTATCGCTGGAAGCACATGGAGCAACTACAGCCTTTAAATTCAGTTCTTTAGCCTTGTGATAAGCTTTATCCAGAAGTTCAAAATCTGGAACCGGAGAAAAATGCATAAGTCCAAAGCGCTGACTCTGCAATGCAGAATCTGTACAGGCACCGTTTGCAAGAATTATATCCCTTACCTGAACATCTTCCCTAATTGATCCGCAGGTTCCTATTCTGATTGCTTTCTGAACATTATAAAACTGAAAAAGTTCCTGAACATAAATAGAAAGAGAAGGCTGTCCCATTCCAGTTCCCTGAACAGAAACAGTTTTTCCCTTGTAAGTTCCTGTAAATCCGTACATTCCGCGGACTTCATTATAACATTTTGCATTTTCAAGAAAATTTTCTGCAATAAACTTAGCCCTTAACGGGTCGCCCGGCAATAATACCGAATCGGCAATGGCTCCTTCCGGAGCATTAATATGTGTACTCATATTTTAATTATATGATGAAAATGAAAAAAGAAAAAGTCATATTTGACTTTTATTTTTATTAATTATGAATTACAATGTCCCCGAAGTAACAAAATTATGAAGAAATTAATTATTTTTGCCGTCCTTTTTCAGATTGCAGTTGTTCAATTATTTGCAGCGCAAACTCAGAATTTATTTATTTATGAAAATTCAGGCAATTCATTTTATTCATTTAAAAAACAGGACAAAATGAATGTATCTCCGCTGCTTAACCAGAAAATTATTTACATTGACGAAACAAATCCTTTTGAACTAAAGCCTGCTCTGGACATTCCGTTATCTGTTACGGCTTCTGCAATTGCAATTTCTGCAGGAATTGCAGATCTTGGAGAAAAATTCTGGGGCTGGTCATTTAAAGACAACAGCTTTGAAAATGCTGAATTCAATAAATCTGACATTATTCTTTTAAATCAGATTTTTATGAATGATTACAACAAAATTTTAAGTGCAACCTCTACAGTTACCGAAGCTCTGCTTGTTGCCAGCCCTGCAATTATTCTTCCGGCAATGTATGCAAAAGAAAATACCTTTTCATGGAATGAGGTTGCAATTGACGGAACAATGTATGCGCAGACAATGCTGACAGCCTGGGGAATTAAAGAATGGCTTAAACTTCTTGTAAACCGCCCGCGCCCATATATGTATTACGACAATTTCCCGGAAAGCAAGGTTACAGAAGGTGACTGGAATGATTCTTTTCCTTCTGGACACACTACCCTTTCTTTTGCCGCCGCAAGCTTTTTAACTTACACATTTTTTCAGTATTATCCTGAAACACCGGCAAGATTCTGGGTGCTTGGAGCATCTTACGGACTTGCCGCAACTACAGCAGTTTTAAGAATGGCCAGCGGAAATCATTTTTCTACGGATGTAATGGCAGGCGCATTAATTGGAACAGTATGCGGAATTGCAATTCCTTATATGCACACACAATTGTTTTATTCAAAATTCAAAAAGAATCAGAACAGCGATGTTGCATTTAATATAACACCGGCCTGTGTATCTGTATCATTCAGGTTTTAAAATATCAGATATTCTGCAGATTTTTCCCTGAGTAGAAGTATTTGCCTTCATTAATTCAAGGAATACATCTTTTTCCAGAGGTTTAGCAAAGTAATAGCCCTGAAGATAATCGCAGCCCATTTGTGTAAGCCAGTCAACCTGTTCCTTTTCTTCAACACCTTCTGCAAGTACAGTCATTCCAATAGATTTAATCATCTTAATGGTTGCCGCAAGAGCTTTGTTAGCGCGTTCATCAGAAAAAGCACTCCAGACAATATACTTGTCTATTTTAATCATCTTGAACGGAAGATTGAGCATGTAACCCATATTTGAATAACCTGAACCGTAATCATCAAGCGAAAGTTCAAAGCCTGCATCTGAAAGCTGCTGCATATTCTTCATTAAAATTTCCGGAGTATGAGCCGCAGCAGTTTCCGTAATTTCCAGATTAATAATTGAAGTCGGAACCTGATAAATATTTCTTATTGCAAGAATCTGTTCAGAAAGAATTTCCTGCATACACTGAGCAACCGAAAGATTTATATCAATCTTTTTAATTCCATATTCTTCTACACCAATTGTAGAAAGAGTACGGCATACAGATTCAAAAACAAATTCCCCGATTCTTAAAATTGTTCCGCTTTTTTCTGCAATAGGAATAAAATCATCTGGAGAGATAAATCTTCCTTTTTCATCTGTCAGTCGGATTAAAGCTTCGGCTCCAATCAGCTTCTTTTCTTCAGTAGAAAATATCGGCTGATAATAAACATCAAAACGGTTATAGGTAATACCTTTTCTTAACGCATGTTCTATATAATCTGTACGGCGTTTATATTCAACATCAATTTCATTTGCAAAAAGAAGATTCTGCTTGTATCTGTCATCTGTTTCTATAAGATTTACAATATCAAGAATTTCTTCTGAACTTTCTGCATCGCGCGGACAATCAAAAACACAAAGACGTGTATAAAGCTTTAATTCTACGGAATCGTAATACCAGTTATCTTTAAATCGGCTCTGAATTTTTTGAACGGTTTTCTGTATTTTTTCGGTATTAGGTTCACGAATTAATACAAAGAAGCATCCCTGGCTGAAGTGGAAAATATTTCTGTACGAGAATGACTGCTTAAAGAAATTAGCCACCATAGCAAGAAATATATTCATCTGCTGAATGCCGAATGTGTTTGCCATAAATGTAATATCATCAATTATTATACTTACACAGGCAAAACGCTGCTTTTTAGCAAAAAGCATGCCGGAAACACGCACAAAACCTATCTGATTAAAAACTCCGGTAACGCTGTCTAAAACATCTTCCGGGCGCTGAACAAAATGATAGAAAACCATTGCAACCGTAGCAAGTCCAAAAAGCTCTATCATATAGCCGTGCAAAAGCTGAAAAGCAACGCAAAGACCTGCAACACAGACAGCAAAAATCATTAAAAATGTTGACTGAAAATATGCCTTGGTTCTAAACCTTATAAGCATTAAAAAGGAAATGAAAATATAAAGTGCATTAATATAATACAATGAATAGAAGAAAATGTTTTTTGTATAACCGATTCCGCCGGATTCAGTTATATAAAAAGCAAGTCTTCCGGATTTAATAAATATAATTGATGACCATATAAGCGCAAGACAGATAACATAAGGAATTGTAGTTATAAAAGTAATGATTTTTTCCCTTGAATTATCTTTTCTTCCTAAGAGCTCAAGAACACCAGCGCAATATAAAATGTAAACTACACCAAAAGATTTTGAAGATGAAAAAGAAAGTCCCTGAACTATACAATGCAAGATAAAAGAAAATTTCTGCGGTGAATTATTCATTACTGAAGCTAATATTTCGAGAGGAATAGCAACAAAAAGAATTATCAAATAGAACAAAAATAATTTGTTCTCTATTGTCGCGATATTCTTTTTATTGTAATAAAAGAAAAGCAGAATTACACTGACAATGAATGCTGCAATATCAAATGAATAAATCACAATAAAATAATTATAAAATACAAAAATGGATTTAACAACTTATTTTTTTATTGAGAAATAAACTGATTTTTTCTATAATTGCGATATGAGTTACAAAGTATTTATTGACGGAAAAGAAGGCACAACAGGCCTTAAAATTTTTGAACGTTTTGAAAAACGCAATGATATTGAAATTATTACTATTGATGATGACAAGCGCAAAGACCCGGTAGAAAAGGCAAAAATGATTAATGCCTCAGACTTTACATTTCTTTGTCTGCCGGATGCCGCAGCAATTGAATCTGTGGCACTCTGTACAAATCCTAATACACGGATTATTGATGCTTCTACTGCACACCGTACTAATCCTGAATGGGCATACGGATTCCCGGAGCTTGGAGCAGATTTCCGTGCAAAAATTGAAAAATCTAACCGTGTTGCTGTTCCAGGCTGTTATGCTTCGGGCTCAATTGCAATCTGCTACCCTCTTGTAAAAAGCGGAATTATGCCTGCAGATTATCCTGTAGTGATTCACGCAGTAAGCGGCTATTCCGGAGCAGGAAAAAAAGCAATTGCTCAGTATGAAGCAGAAGGACGTGATCCTGGACTGGATTCTCCACGCCTTTATGCATTAACTCAGCAGCATAAACATTTGCCGGAAATTAAGAAAATCAGCGGTCTCGAGTTTGAACCGGTTTTCAATCCATATGTTTGTGATTATTTTCAGGGCATGACTGTAACTGTAGGCCTGCACGCTAGATTGCTGGCAAAAAAAGTAACTGCAAAGGATGTTCAGGAAATGTTTGCCGCTCATTATGAGGGCAGCCGCTTTGTTCAGGTGGCACCGCTTATGGGCGAAGGCGTTTTACCGGAACAGTTTATTCCTGCAAATACTCTGGCAGGTACAAACAATATGCAGATTTTTGTTTATGGTAACGACGACAGGATTATGATTACCACACGCTTTGACAATCTTGGAAAAGGTGCCAGTGGTGCTGCCGTTCAGTGTATGAACATCATGATGGGTATTGATGAAGGAGTTGGCTTATGAAATATTGCAGTTTAACATTTGATGTGCCTATAATCGAAGAACCGTTAAAAAACGAGCCGATAGGGTCGTTTTAGGTTCATCGAAAGAATGCCACAGAGGCAAGCTGTGCTTGCCGACTTATATAGAGAGGAAACGAAATATGAAATACTGTAGTCTAACCTTTGATGATGGCCCAAATTTAAATGGTGACGACACAATGGATAAGATGCTCGACGTACTCGAAAAACACGGAGTTGTAGCATCATTCTTTTTGATTGGTGAAAAAATCACGCCGGAAAACACAAAGGTTATTGAACGCGCCGTAAAGCTTGGCTGTGATATTGAAAATCATACCTGGACACATCCTGACATGACAAAGCTTACACGCGAACAGATGCTTGAAGAATACGACAAGTGCGATGAAGCAATCATTAAGATTACAGGTAAAAAGCCGGTATTGTTCCGTCCTCCTTTCATCTGCGTAAATGATTTGATGCACGAAGTAATTCATACACCGTTTATCTGCGGCCACGGCTGCGAAGACTGGGTTCCAGAGCGCACTGCAGACGAGCGCTACAAGCTTATGATGGAAAATACTCAGAACGGCGTTATGTACCTCCTCCACGTAAACGAAGGCAACGACGCCACCCGCGAAGTTGTAGACCGCGCAATTCCTGCCCTTAAAGAAATGGGCTTTGAGTTTGTAACCGCGCCGGAACTCTACAAAATAAAAAACGTTCCGATGGTGGACAACGGACAAAACTGGACGGTAGTGTAATAATAACGCGTGAGGGCCTGGAGCCACGCCGAATGAACTGAACCCAAAAAGCTAGACACTTTTTGGAGGATGTTATGCAAAGAGTATTCAGTTTTGAAACACGACTGGAAGCTGTAAGACTGCATGAAGAGGAAGATCTATCGTCATATGAGATAGCAAAAAGAATTGGAACCTGTCATTCAGTTGTAGAAAGATGGTTAAAAATTAAAAATTATAATCAACATTATGATGATGATTTTAAGAAAAAAATAA
>CAMVBP010000081.1 GCA_947165795.1 uncultured Treponema sp. | reverse complement strand
TGCCCATTCCCTAGAAGAAATATTGAATAATTCAGAAAAAATAAATTGGCTCCATTATTTAAAATTTAAGGATATTGAGAATGGTGAGTGTTGTAAGTGTGATTAGGCAGCCTTCTGTACTCCATGTATGGTACGTAATGCTAATGAAAGTCCTACTGGAAATCCTCTTGAAATCAATAAACATTTCTGCGCTGTTGCTGCAAAGAACAAACAGATTGTTCTTGAATGGAGAGAAAGAATATTGAAAGAATTGGGGGAAGAGTAGAAACTCTACATATTTCATTATATGGGATCATTTAATATTTGCGTGAAAATGGAGATTAATGGGGTATTACAAAATGTTGGAAAAATATCTGGAACATCTTTTAATGATGCATGTTTTATCTATGATGAAGCCTACCCTAGATGTCCACAAAGTCATGCAATTTCCATAAGCTTACCATTTTCTAAAAAGGCTTTTTCTCCTAAGGAAACAAGAAACTATTTTGAAGGTTTTTTGCCGGGTGGTTTTAATCGTAAGGATTTAATTAATTCTCTGCAAATCGATGATAATGATTATATATCATTGTTGAAAGATTTTTCTAACGAATATTTAGGTGCAATAAAGATAAGTAATGATTCTACTGAAGAAGACTTTGATTATAAACTTATTGATCTGGGAGAATTAGATTTTCAAGAATCAAACAAAAGCAATTTCTTTTTAAGCGGCGCTTGTAGAAAATTAAGTCTTTACTATGATGAAAAAAATAATAAGTGGTATCAGCCTAGAGGTGGAGCACCAGGTAATTACATCATAAAATGGTGCAATGATTTTTATGAAAACCAGATTATAAATGAGCAGTTATGTCTTATAACAGCTCAAAAGCTTGGAATTGAAATTCCTGAAAGCTTTATATTAAAGAATGAAAACAAACAAAATCCAGCTTTTTTATTTGCATCAAAAAGATATGATTGTTATTCAGATGCTAACTCAAAGTCTGTTGAAAACTTATCTGTGCCGTATAGACTTCATCAGGAAGATTTTTCTCAGGTATTAGGAATCAATCTTTCAGAAAAATATGAACCAGAAGGAAAACATTACTTAAAATCAATTTTTGATATTCTTCGTTTATATTCTTCAAATTCAATAAAAGATCAGAAAGCATTTTGGAAAATGTGTATTTACAATTATTTTATTGGGAATACAGACAATCACATAAAAAATTATTCTCTTGTTTATAGTAAAGATTTAAGCTCTGTGAAAATGGCACCTTTTTATGATGTTATGAGTACTTTAATTTATGAAAATGTAACAAGGAAAATGGCTTTTAGAATTAATCAAAAACCAAATATTGATGAAATTACGAGAGAAGACTTTAAAAAGGAAAGTAAACTTATAGACTTAGATGAAGAATTTGCATTACAAGCTTTTGATGAACTTCAAATGAATTTTAAAAATGCATTATTACAATCTGAAGAAGAACTTGTGGCGAATGGATTTTTTCAAGCAAAAGAAATTGCGGAAAGAATAATGCAACTACAATTTTTCAATAAATATAAATTGTAAGAAGGAGAGGCTATGCAGAAAACATCCGAACTCGAAGAATACAAAGCAAAAGCCCTGGAAAATTTTACAGCCCGCTTTGATAAGGCAAACGAAAAATCTCTTGGTATAATTGAGGACTTCCTGGCAGACGGATATAAGAAGATGCTCGAAAATCTTCGCCTCTATATAAATGATGAAGAGCAGCGTACGAATCCGGAGGTTATTGCCGACGCTGCTTTTGTTTTAAAGAAATCAGGATTTTTTGGAAAGACAATGGCAGAGGATGTTATAAAAGAATTATCAAATCAGGAATTGACGCAATTTAACTGCCATAGCGATGAGTTCTTTAAAAAGAATCCTATTCTTACTGCGAATGTTGAAAACTCTTATTTTGTTTTTAATGATATCAGGTATCTTGGTGTTCTGGAAATTCAGGCGATTATTCGTCAGGTAGACAGGCAGCTTCTGGCACGTGCCTTAAAAAAAGCAGATACGATAGTTAAAGAAAAAATACTGACTAGTTTTACATGGGAGGCGTCAGAGGAGTTAAAACATGAAATTGATTTTTTGGGGCCAATGAAGCTTTGTGATATAGAAAAAGCACAGGTTGAAATCACTAAGATAATCAGGCAGCTTGAAAAGGATGGCAAAATCGTAATCTGTAAAGATAGGGACGAGGAAGAATGACAGAATATTTTTACAGAAAACCAGGTTCTGCAGACTTTGAACAGACAGATTCTAAAAAATCAGTGCTTTTTATACGTCAGAAAAATAAGTATTTAAAGACGTCTCAATACTTTTGTGATGAATCAAATCAATGGAAAGATTTGGACAATCACTATGACGCATTAATAGCTTCTCAAAAATATATTCCTGTTGAATTTACAGAAGAGCCTGTAAAACCTGAAAAGCCGGTTTTTCATTTTAATCCTCTTGCTACTCTTACCGGGGAAGATGGAAGTGTTTTTTGTTTTGAAGATTTTGATGCAGAGCAAATTTCTGAATATCTTAAGTATAGAAAAAAGAAGGAAAGGTATGAATACAATAAGCAGTACTCACTCGATTCAGATGGATTAAAAAAAGATTATTTCTTTGTTCAAGTCGATATGGATGAACAAAATCTTACAATGAAAATAACTTCGCAATCCTTAAAACGTAATCATACACAAACTGATTTAATACCTGTGATAAAAGAGGAATTTCTTTTCTTTGATGTAGTAAATGGTAAATTTGACAGCAGTCTTCTTTCTAAAGGGCAGAATAAAAACCTGCCGGAATACAGATTATATATCAATGCTATGAGTATAATGTCCTTTGAATACAGGCGTATTCCTCCAAAATTGAGAGTATATATTTTTGAAAAATTTCTACGGCTGACACATCTTTATACTCATATATCATATGAAAGACTGGTAGAGCGTTATCGTAAGGATTCAAGCCGTCAGTGTTTTAAAGAGATATACAGACTCACAAAGCTTCCTTTTGAGCCATGTCTTTGGACTGTCCTTTCTAACCGATTATTCGAAGTAAGGCATTTAAATTTTACTTATGAGCGGACTGATCCGGAAGTCTTCAAAAAACTATACTCTGCTATGCAAATCAGAAATACAAAAACAATTCGCAAACTTTTTATTGAAAGGCCTTTAAGTCTTTTGACTTATATAAACATAAAGGATTGTGGATTTACCGACATAAATCTTTATTATCGGATTCTGGAGAATATAGAGTTTTCTGATTTTTTCGATATGACAGAAAATGAGTTTTTAAGTTTCTTCACTAAATACAGTATAGGGCTTAGAGGTGAGCTTGCGACTATGAATACTCTTTTAAAAGGTTCTCTGAGTTTTTATGAAAAACAGGATGCCATAGTAATGTTCGCACGATATTTCGATAATATTCCTGAAGAATTACGAAAGAGTATTTTATATGATGGATTTACAAGTTTTAATCACAACGCTCTTTCAAAGCTTTCTTATCAGCTGGAAAATCAGAATGTGGAGTATTCTTATAGAGCAGAACAGTTGTCGCTCTGCGACAAGATTGAAGATTATGAATTTCTTCTGCCAGAAAATACAAATATGCTTTGTGATATTGGCGCGGCAATGCATAACTGTGTTGCTTCGTACAATAAAAGGATTCAGAGAAAATCATGCACAATTGTCTATGTAAAAAAATCAGATAATTATGAATTGTGTATTGAAGTTCGACAAAATCAAATTTTTCAGGAGCTGGCCAGATACAATGAAGACCCCTCAGATGAACAGAAGAAAATTCTTGAAAAATGGCATGCAAGACATAAACTGACTTACAGCAGCAGATATTGGTAGCCAGTCTTTTTACTTAGTATTTGCTAACCACCAGCGGGGTGAGCCCGCTATGGTTGTATGGATTAATTATTTACGGCAGCGGTTAAGGGCGTCGGTGATATTATCAAAAATATTTTCGCGGCCCAGGGTGTCTGCCATGCCGGATTTTTCCAGCAGAAGATAAGGTTGAGTATGAATTCCGCTTATAACGATTGTTATTCCTTTTCTGTCACAGGCAGCCTTACATTGCTCCAGAGCCCGTATTCCACCGGCATCAAGATAAATTGTATTTCTCATTCTAAGGATAAGATATTTACATTCAGATTGTGCGCGTTCTGTAGCAAGTTCAAATTTTCGGACTGTTCCAAAGAAAAGCGGACCTTCAATTTCATAAATAAAGGTTTCTGGCGGAATATCAAGCTTTTCTTCCGGTTGATCTTTTTTGATTCCGCCTGTAAGGATTTCGCGTTCGTTCTGAACTTCAGACAAATCAATCATCTTTTTAATAAAGAAGAAGGCTGCAAATCCAAGTCCTACTTCTATAGCTACAGTAAGGTCTACAAAGACTGTGATAAGGAAGGTTACTGCAAAAACCGTGATATCAGATTTTTGTCCTTTAAGCAGCGAGCGGATTGCAGGAAAGCCAGCCATGTTCCATGCAACATTTATAAGTACAGCGGCAAGGGCTGCCATTGGAATATAAGCTGCGTATTTTCCGGCAAACAGAAGAATGATCAAAAGTGTAATTGCGTGAATTATTCCGGCAACTGGTGTACGTCCGCCGTTTTTAATGTTTGTGGCTGTGCGGGCAATTGCACCTGTAGCAGGGATTCCGCCAAAAAGCGGGCTTGCAATATTTGCAATTCCCTGTGCAATAAGTTCTGTATTTGAATCATGCTTGCTTCCAATCATACCGTCTGCAACTACAGCAGAGAGAAGCGACTCAATAGCGGCAAGTACTGCAATAGAAATTGCCGTAGGGAAGAGCGATGTGATTGTTTTAATGCTTAAAGCCGGAAGCTGAGGTTTTGGAAGTGTGTTTGGAATTACAAAGTGCTGTGAACCGTCTGCAAAAGTTCCGATTGTGTCGGTATGAAGTCCTGCAGTTTTTTCCAGAATAATACTTGCAACGGTTGCAAGAATGATAACAACAAAGCTTCCTGGAATTTTCTTAATAAACTTTGACCATATAAAAATAAATGCAAGGCAGATTGCAGCCATTGCAAAAGAATACCAGTTTATTGTGGCTGCTGAACGTATATAAACGATAATTTTAGGAAGAAAATCTCCCGGCATTTTTGAATATTCTTCTCCAAGAATCATCATTGGATTAGAGAAATCCGGGCGTAATCCAAAGAAATCGCCAAGCTGGCCCGCAGCAATGGTTACTGCAATTCCTGCGGTAAAACCTGTTACGATTGTGTAAGGAATGAATTTAACAAGACCGCCCATCTTAAAAGCGCCGAGCAAAATTAAAATAATTCCGGCCATAACTGTTGCCGTTGCAAGTCCGCCCAATCCATGCTGCATAACTACGCCGTAAACAATAACTGCAAAGGCTCCGGTTGGACCGCCAATCTGAACGCGGCTTCCACCAAAGGCAGAAATACAAAAACCTGCAATAATTGCCGTAAAAAGGCCGGCAGCAGGGTTTACTCCCGAAGCAATGGCAAAAGCAATTGCAAGCGGAAGTGCAACAATACCGACAATCACGCCGGCAATCAAATCACTTAAAAAAGTCTTGGAATTATAAGTTTTGAATGAATTTATAAGTTCTGGTTTAAACATAGTTTCACGATTATAGTGATTTTTCATGAATTTGTCATTCATATTTTTAATAGACTAATTTATTGTTTTCTTATATAATAGTATAGGTTTGGGATTTATCTATGAAAAAAGTACAATACGCTATTCTTGCATTCTTTATGTCTGCAGGATTATTTGCGACTGAAATTACAATAAAAGTAACTCCAACTGTAATGCTACCATTTTTGTCCGGCGAAGCAAAAAAGTATGAAGTAGCTGGCGGCGGTGCATTTCTCGATCCGGGAATTAACCTGTTTGGTTTTTTAAATGTTGGACCGGAGTTTGGTGTTATAGTTCTTCCAAAAAACAATTCAAAACAGCTTGCAGAAGGAATAGATAAACAGGTTACGTTTGTTCCTGTTGGTGTTCAGGCTGGAGCTTATTATGATATTTTTTCGCGTGTAGAAGCAGGCGGAGGAATTGCATTCGGCGCTTATGGGGCTACTACAGATAAGAAATGGCATTATGCTCCATGGTACAGAGCCTATGCAGATATTGCTTTTAAAATCAATACAAAAGTATCTCTTGGGCTTGATGTTTCCTGGTTTAACTGCCAGAACACAACGTGGTTTGGAAATCCTGGTGCGGCAGGAATAACTGCGGGCATTGCTCTAAAGTTTAAAATCGATACAGAAAAATCTTCGGGAAATGTTAATGCTTCCATTGAAAATGGAGAAAATGTATTCCCTCTCCTTTATACACTTTATAAGAGTGAACCTTTTGGAAACATAACAATTAATAATGACGAAACCGGTGATATAAGAAATGTTGTCGTAAAATTCCGTGCCGAAGGTTATACCGCTTCAGAAATGGAATGCGGAAGAATAAGTATGATCAGAAAGCACCGCAGCGAGCAGCTTCCTCTTTGTGCTGACTTTAATGATAAAATTCTCCGCTTCTCTGAATCAGGAAAAATCTCGGGCGAAATTGTAATAGAATATACGCTTTTGGGCGACAAACGTGTTTCTGTAGTTCCTGTAACAATTTCGGTTTACGGAAGAAATACATTGCGCTGGTTTGATCCTGCAATGGTTGCCAGCTTTGTTTATCCAAAGGCAGAAGAAGTTCTTGAAATTTCAAAATATTCCGTAGGAATTGCAAGAAGCCATGCACGTTCCGGCTTGAACAATAATCTTCAGTTTTCTATGTATCTGTTTGAAGCACTTCGTCTTGCAGGAATTAACTGCGAAGAAAATTCAGATACTCCATACAATGCATTCCATATTGATCCGCATGCTCTGGATTATGTTCAGTATCCTTACCAGACTCTTTCTTACCGTTCAGGCGATAAAGATGATATTGGAATTCTGTTTATTTCCATGCTTGAATCTGTTGATATTCCGGCTGCTTATATTCCTCTGGAGGATGATTTTATAGTTGCGGCCTGCCTTGGTGATGATTCAAATTCTTTAAGAAATATGTTTAACGGAGACGAAAGAATTCTTTCCGTAGATGATAAAATATGGCTTCCTCTTTCAATGTCAGAAATTGAAAAAGGATTTATGTCCAGCTGGTCAAAGGCTGTAAGTAAATTAAATTATTTACTCGCAAATGATGAAGATGTTGATTTTATAATTCTTTCAGATGCATGGAAGAGTTATCCTCCGGCAGGCTTTTCTACAAACGAAACAAATGCAAAACTGCCTGCAGAAAAAAATCTTTATGCAGCCGGCGAAAATGTGTTGAATCAGTATATAAATCAGGAATTCGGACCGCAGATTGCAAACCTTCAGTCACGCATAAAATCTGAAGGCGGTTCCGTTACACTTTACAATCAGCTTGGTATGCTTTATGTTCGCGCCGGAATGTATGACAATGCAGTTTCGGTTTATGAAATTTCTGCAAAGCTCGGTTCTATTCCGGCAATGAACAACCTTGGAAACATCTGTACACTGCAGAAAAAATATAAGACAGCAAAGAACTGGTACGAAAAGGTTCTTGCAATTGATCCTTCTAATGAAACTGCTTTAAGAAACCTTGAAAGAATAGCCACTGAACTGGATTATTAGGAGAGAACGTGTCGGGAAAGACTGCCAGAAAATTAAGAAAGAAACAGTTCTCTTTTAGATGTTCTAAGCGTGTTATTGCTTTGTGTGCCGGAGCAGTAATATCTTCTGCAATCCCATTATGCGCACAGGAAAAATCAGAAAAATCACAGGGGCAGTTTCTTGTAAGTCTGTTTCCTCATTTTACAAAACCATTTGGAGAAGCTCACCAGATTCAGTATGGAATTGGTGGAGGCGTAAATGTTACCTGGCGGCCTGTAAAGGTGGTAAATGTTTTTGCCCAGGGCGACTATCTTTCTATGGCGCTGCCTGGAGTTGATCCTATTACAATTTTAAATGGATCTGTCGGTGCCGGCTATCATTTTGATTTTTCAGATAGAATTGGTCTTGACTGCAATGTTGATTTTGGACTTTATAATGCAAAGGCTTCTGAACGAAGTATAACAGGACTTTCCGGCGGATTATCTATTGTTTTCTCTTACAGATTTAATCCGGTAGTTTCTGCAATGGTTAGTACTTCGGGAACTCATTTTGCTTCTGCTTCAAGTCCGCTCATGATTGTTAATGCAGGAATTTCTCCCGGAGTTACATTTAATATTACAGAGTTATTTAATAATTCAACTAACATTGAACTTAACTCTGTTGAACTTGCACCGGTTTTTCCGGCCCTTTATTCATGGTACGAAAATAATTCATTTGGAAAAGTTCAGATTACAAATAACGAAGAATATGATATTACCGATGTTACAATTTCTTTCTTCCAGCCTCAGTATATGGCGCATGAAAAGGAATGCGTAAAAATTAAAAAAATTAAAAAAGGTGAAACTGCCGAAGCAGACCTGCTTGCATTCTTTGAAGAGCAGATGCTTGAACTTACAGAACGAACTGATACA
>CAMVBP010000080.1 GCA_947165795.1 uncultured Treponema sp. | reverse complement strand
TTAGTGATACAGAAGCCGGATTTGCAAACGCAATTAAAAGACAGCAAATTAATTTAATTATTGAAGCGGAAGAAAATTCATTTATTAATAAAATTAAAAATATAAATGAAATTGTGAAGAAAATTATATTTAAAAAACAGGCCTGAATAAAAATAAAATTTATATTACTTGTCTTTTTTCCTGTAAACCAGAGGCGTAAAAATGAATAATAAAAATTGGTATGAGGAGAATCTCCGTTGTTTATATGAAGCTGATAAATATCAGTAAGGGAATCCTTTACAGAAGCATCATCAAAAAATGAAAGGTCTTTTATTTCTTTAACAGAAAACTCTTTATTTGATTCAAAGATTTTTCCCCAGAAGCCGTATTCATTACGATTACAGATTGCAATAGAAAGAACTTCATCAACATGAAAACTTTTTTTCTGATTAATATAAAAAAGCCTTAAACCTGTTAGTGCAATATAACAAACAAAAACACAGATTAAAGATTTTCTAGTAAATATAGATTTTTTAATACTCTGAGGATTTTGAATTTCTTCTGCAGTTCTTAAAAGTCCCTTTGATTTTTTTTCTGAAGAAAATACTGGATAAAGCTTGAATTTTAAAATTAAAATAGAAAATAAATCTATAATCAAAAATGCAATTTCCAGTTTTATAAATCTATTGTTCCAGCCTACCCTGTTGATTTCTCTGTTTCTGATTTTTTCAAGAATATAAATTATAAATTGTCTTACCTGAGGAATAAAAATAATTAAAGATAAAAGAGCTAATGAAAATGAAATTATATAAAATATTTTTTTACCATTCTGCTTTTTATCATTCATAATTTATTACTTCTCCTCTTTAATTATAAACAAAGGTCTGTTTTTTACTTCTGTATAAATTTTCGAAATATAAAGTCCTGCAATTCCAGTTGTAAAAAGCTGAATTCCGCTGACAAAAATAATTATACAAACAAGACTTGCCCATCCCTGTACTGGATCACCAAAAACAATTTTTCTGACAATAATAAATACAATTAAAAGAAAACTGAATAGAATTCCAAGCACTCCGAATATTGCAGAAAGAGCAAGAGGCTTCGTAGAAAAGCCGATGATTCCGTCAATTGAATAAAGGAATAGCTTCCAGAAGGACCATTTGGTTTTACCGGCTACACGTTCAATATTTTCATATTCAAACCATTTTGTATTAAAGCCGACCCAGGGAAAAATACCTTTTGTAAAGCGATTTTTCTCGCATAAAGAAAGTACAGAATCTTTATACTGCCTTGTCATTAATCTGAAATCTCTTGCACCATCTACAACAGGAACGTTACTCATTTTTGCCATAATCTTATAAAATCTTCTTGCAAAAAATGAACGTACAGGAGGTTCATTCTTTCTTGTACTTCTTCTTGTTGCGGCACAGTCATAGCCTTCTTTTAATGCTTCAAACATCTGTGGAAGAAGAGACGGAGGATCCTGCAAGTCTGCATCCATTACAACCGTGTAATCCATTTTTGCTTTTGAAAGACCGGCATACAATCCGGCTTCTTTTCCAAAATTGCGGGAAAAGCTTACAAAGTGAACATGCTTGTCGTCAGAACTTAAATCTCGCAAAACTTTTAAAGTACAATCTGTAGAACCGTCGTCTACAAAAATATATTCATAATCCTTGAGTTTTAATTCATTTAATACACGTTCACATTCTTCATAAAATTTAGGAATAGCTTCTTCTTCATTATAACACGGTACAACTATTGAAAGTGTTAATTCAGACATTTTTTTCCTCCGTGATTTGTGCTTCTGCCTGCGAGTCATATTTAAAAACAATAAATCGCTGACCAAAATAATTCAAACCAGTATATAAAATCATACCACAAAACATAGAAATATTATCAAGAATTTTTACAGAAAAATCAGAAAATGCAAAATAAATAATTTTTTTAGCAAGAAAATATGCAATAAAATAACAGAGGGCAAGATTAATGATAAACAAAATTATCTGCTTAATTGATTTTTTTTGATTCTTAAAAGTAAAATACTTGTTCAAAAAATAACTTACAATTCCTCCGGCAATATAATTACAGCAGGAAGAAATCCAGTAAGATACGTGAAATACATTATAAAGCAGGAACATTAGTCCTGCCCCTACTATGGTATTAATTACTCCAACGAGAAGAAATTTTGGAACTGTCGAATTTATAAGTTTCATATTCTAATCTTTTCTGAATAAATCTCTGGTATAAACTTTTGATTTTACATCTTTTAATTCATCTGACATGCGGTTTGTAACAATAACATCACAGCTTGCTTTAAATGCTTCCAGAGATTTACAAACTTCATAGCCGTTAAAATCATTAGTTGTAAGAGTCGGTTCATAAACAAGAACTTTTACACCATGAGCTCGTAAGCCCATCATAATGCTTTGAATTGCACTGGCACGGAAGTTATCGCTGCCTTCCTTCATTGTCAGTCTATACACACCAACACAAGAAGGCTTCTTTTCCAGAATCATATCTGTGATATGAGCTTTTCTTGTATCATTTGATTCTACAATTGCAGTAATAAGATTTTCCGGCACATCCTTGTAATTTGCACGGAGCTGTTTTGTATCTTTTGGAAGACAGTATCCGCCGTAACCAAAAGATGGATTATTATAAAAATCACCGATTCTTGGATCAAGCGAAACGCCGCGAATAATCGAAGCTGTATCGAGTCCTCGAAGTTCTGCATAAGTATCCAGCTCGTTGAAGTATGCAACGCGAAGTGCAAGATAAGTATTAGAAAAAAGTTTTACCGCCTCGGCTTCTGTCGGCTGCATAAAAAGAACTTCTACATCTTTTTTTTCTGCTCCCTGCTTTAAAAGTTCAGCAAACTTTTTTGCCTCAACCGATATATCGCCAACAATAATTCTTGAAGGAAAAAGATTATCATAAAGTGCCTTTCCCTCGCGCAAAAATTCAGGAGAAAAAAGAATTTTCAGATTAGGATATTCACTTCTCATTCTTGCTGTAAAACCGACAGGAATAGTTGATTTAATTACCGCAACTGCAGAAGGAAAATTTTCTGAAATATATGCAATATTTTCTTCTACAGAGCTTGTATCAAAATAATTTTTTTCATCATCATAATTTGTTGGAGTAGCAATTATAATAAAATCTGCATCTTTAAAAGCTTCCAAACGGTCGTTAGCCGCATGTAAAGATGAAGGCTTTGTATTTAAATATTTTTCAATATATTCATCCTTAATTGGAGAAGTATAATTATTAATATCATCAATTCTTTTTTGAGAAATATCAAAAAGACAAACTTCATTATTTTTTGAAAGAAGACATGCATTTGCAAGTCCAACATATCCTATTCCAGAAACTGCAATTTTCATAATTTTACTCCCATAAAATTAATTAACTTCTTTTCCAAATAATCTTCGAATAAATTTATTGGCCTTTAATTTTCTTATTGTAACGGCAACCGGATTTTTACTTTGCGGCTTCCAGCTGTTAAGAGTAAGATGAAGTGCAACAGTAGAATCATCTACATCAAATTCAAGGTCACCGGCAATTTTATTTGAAGGCAGAATAAGCATTCCGTCCTTTAAATTCTGAAGTTCATTTTTATATTTAAAGCCGTAATTTTCTGCAATCATCGCAAGAACATCTGGTGCGATAAATACATTATTTAGTTTTCCGTCTTCAAGAATAAAATGATTTTCCTTATACCATTTCATTGCTTCTTTTACATATGGATGTTCAGGAACGGCCCCCATTACTGCGGCCTGAATTCCAATTCCAGGTTTTCGTTCACCAGGATTTTTTGAACTTCCATCAGCGTTCAATAGTTCAAGAGTATTATTATCTTTTACACAATTCGGGTGATATTCAACGGCAGTAAAAAAATCATTTTCAAGAAATTCATCAAAGGATTTTTGCATTAAAACATCAGAGTCAAGATAAATTCCGCCTTCGGTGCAAAGTGCATAAAGTCTTATGTAATCTGCTGCAAATGCCCATTTTTTTAATGAAACAGCTTCTTTTACAAATGGCACGCTGTTTATATCAAAGCTGTTCATATCCCAAAGTTTAATTTTATAATCGGGAAGCTTTTCTTTCCAGGAAGCAATGCATTTTTGAATTTTTTCGGGATACGGATCTCCGCTAAGCCAGCAGTAATGAATTATTTTTGGAATCATATTTACCACCTCTGAACATAACTGAAGTCTTTTCCCCAGGTTTTTCTTATCTTAGAAAATTCATCTATGACTTTTTTGATTTCTGAAAAATAACTTATTGAATCAAATTCTTTTGCAAGAACTTTCTCTTTTGCTTTTAATGCTTCACGTTCTTTTTCATCTGTAAGCGAGGTCTTCATAATCATAACCGTCAAAGTATAAAGCAGTATCGCCAAGCTGTTCCTTGTGACCGTCAAGATTTGTGATGATAACAGGGCAATTCAAAAAGGTTGCTTCGATTGGAGGCATATTGTTAGGTCCCATTAACGAAGCAAAAACAATTGCAGTTGCATGAGTATAAAGATACTTCATGTTTTCGTCTTTTAAAAATCCTGTGAATTTAATCTGATTTTCAAGATTGTATTCTTTGATTTTTGAAACAATATAATCTTTGTTTCCCCAGTCAGTTCCTGAAAGATAAACTGAAGGAGTAAGATTGTATTTATCGCGGAGGATTTTTAATGCTTCTACTATGCTGATATGATTTTTGTGCGGCCAGAACTGAGCCGGATAAAAAAAGAATTTTTCGGCAAGTTCAAAATCAGGTTTTTCTTCATTACCACGACAGAACGATGCAACCGGGAACGGAGCAATTCTGATTTTTCCTTCCGGAAGCGGATAATTTTCCAGGATTTCTTTTTTTCCTTCTTCATTTCCCGTGATAATATAAGAAGCTTTATAAAGCATTTTCTGATAAGCAAATTCTCGTGTATCCCAAAGCCAGCCCGAACGCGAAACTTCCGGGAAATATGGAGTTCTGCGGTGACCTAAATCCCATACAGTGTAAATGTACGGATAGTTAATATCAACTTCGGAAGATGATGTAAACCAGAATAAATCAATGTCATTTTCTTTGGCGGCAAAATCAAAAGCACCCGGATTGTAACAGTCTGGATAAAGAGCTTTTTTTACACGCTCTTTAAATCTTTTTATTTTTGATTTTTTGTAACAGTCAAGATTGAGATAATCAAAATTTTCAAAATTTGTAATTAAGGGCGCTTTTCCACCGTGATACAAAAAAATATATTCATTTTCTGCATCTTTAGAAAGAAGGATTTCATTCTGAATTGTTTTTAAAAGTGAACCAGCCCCACCCGATTCCGGTCTGATATCAGGAAAATAAACACCTATTTTCATTTCTTAAAATCCTTAATAATGCTGCAAATATAATCAATCTGTTTTTCTGTAAGACTTGAGGCACTTGGAAGATAAAATCCATTTTCTGTAAGCCAGTCAGTTACTGGATATTCTCCACTGCAGTCACAGCCAAAATCTTTTAGAGATTTTTGTCTATGCATACTAACGAACAGTAGTCTTGTATCAATTCCATTTTCTTTTAAGTGGGCAACAAGTTCATCTTTAGTGTGTCCATATTCCAATGGGTTAATTACGATTGTATTCATCCAGTGAACATTCAATCCGTTTGCCTGATCTTTCTGGAAAAATATTCCGGGACAACCTGAAAGTTTTTCCATGTAAAGTTTTGCATTTTTGATTCTCATATCACGATATTCATCAGCCTTTTCTGTCTGAGCAAGACCGATTGCTGCATGAAGATTACTCATTCTGTAATTAAAACCGATGTCTTCGTGACTGTAAACTCGAGGCGCATCAACTGGAAAACACATGTTCTTAAAGTAGCGGCATTTTTTATAATTTTCTTCGCTGTCTGTTACAACCATTCCGCCTTCGCCGGTTGTAAGATTTTTATTTGCAAAAAAACTGAAGCTTGCAATATCAGAAAAGCTTCCGGCTTTCTTTCCGTTAAATTCTGCTCCGTGAGCTTCGGCTGCATCTTCAATAATATAAAGATTATGCTTTTTTGCAATCGAAGTAATTGCATCCATGTCGCAAGGATTTCCAAAAATATGTACAGGAATAATTGCCTTTGTTTTTGATGTGATTTTTTCTTCAATTTTGTTTACGTCTATATTAAAGGTTTCTTTATCTGCGTCTACAAAAACCGGAACAGCACCTGTATAACAGACAGCAAAAGCAGTTGCAATCATAGTGAATGACGGGATGATTACTTCATCACCCTTCCCGATTCCTAAAGCAGCGAGAGCAAGATGAATTGCTACAGTTCCGTTACAAACTGCAACACCATATTTTACGCCGCAATATTTAGAAAACGCTTCTTCAAATTGAGTTACATATTTTCCGCTGGAACTGATCCAGCCAGTCTCTACAGCTTCTGTTATATATTTTATTTCGTTTCCGCCAAGAAGCGGTTCACAAACCGGTATAAATTCTGCCATCACTTACCTGCCTGATATTTTTAATCAAACTTATGTGGTTCAAAACGAGTTTTATCGTTTTCGCCGGCATAAGGTCCCTGTTTTATTTCATACATTTCTGTTTCTTCAATACATTCAAAACCATGTCCGCCTGAAACAAGAAGAATTACATCTCCGGATTCAATAATTACAGATTCCAGATATTCCTTTTCCTGAGAATAAAAATCGCAGCGAAGCTTTCCTTTTTTAATTACAAGAACTTCTTTTGTATAAAGGACTTCGCGTTTAACTTCATTATGAATATGTGGAAGAATAACATGTCCCTGAGGATGATGCATATATGCAAGCTGCTGTGAATAATCATCAGGAGTTACAAAAGAAATCCCAGGTTTGTCATAATTTGCCTTTACAATTATTGCAAGAACATTGTCATTCTGATCTTTTATTGTATTAATCATATTTTAATATTATCACAAATCAATATTAAAAACAATTCATAGAGAATTTGGTTTCAAAACTGTCTTATGAACATGTCATCGCGTCAGGCGGATTTATAAACGAAGATGAATATATTTAAATGCCTGAAAAAATGGCTTCCGGTCATACAGCGTGGATCAAAACCGCGCAATAATGCGCTACACGTTGTTTGTGGTATAGAAACTATTAAACTCGCCGCTTACGCGGCGACAACAAACAAAGTGTTTTTGCTCCACGCTGCATTCCCTCGCGCCATTTTTTCAAATTTATTTTATAAAATTACATCTTAGTTTTTGGCGGCCACTTGTTTTTCAAATGACACCCGCTGTGAGCCCGTGAGCCGTTTAAATGCGTTTTAATTATTTATGAAGAATTTTTTTTATGATCTTTTTAATACAATTAAATCGTTCTTTCATTTTGAGCGTTCGCATGTATGGCGAGGATTTAATTTCAGACTTAGTGATTGTGCTGTATTTTTCCATTAATTTTTTTGCGGCGCCCTGAAAGTGTAATATGTAGAATGGAACTTCTTCGTCTGTATCTTCTCTTGTACAGTATGGGATATATTCTTTGAATGTAATATATTTTATACCGTCTTTCAGTTTGAAGCCTGCTGAACAGCTGATGTTTTCGTCAAAGCTGAAATTAATATTATTATATAACTGGTTATGTGAATTCTTTATTTTCACATCGTAATCAAAATCTATATACTTTCCTGGATTTTCTTCGCAGAACAAAGCCAGTAAAACCATATCAGATATTCCGGAAATATTTTTTTCCTTCTTAAACTGATTGTATAAGGATTCAAGTTCATTAAAACGATTCTGATAATAATTTAAAATAAAATTACAGTATTTTTCCAGCGAAGAAATTTTAAAATATGAACATTGCGGACCTGCAAATTTTCCAGTAATTCTTATAACGGAAAAATCAATATTTTTAAGTATGTCTTTGAGTTCATATAAATTTTTGTAAATTAAAACATCTGAATCAACACAGAAAAATTCCTGAATATTATTTTTTTTGCAGAATTCCAGAATTAAAAACCAGCGCTTAAAACAGAACAATTCATAATCGTGACCGTTCGGCGAAAGATTTTTGAAATGATTTTTGAACTCAACAAAAAGAGGCGATTTTTCTAAATCAGAAATGTACGCATGGTGAACCGGACTTTTTGAATTACTTTCATCTCCTAAAAGAAAAATATTGTCTCCGCAGATTTTTTTTGCCTGAAGCAAGGCTGTCTGAAGATAAACTGCGTTTCCTGTATGAGTAAAAATTACAGGGATTGAAGATTCAGAAAAAGAATTTGTTGTTTGATTTTTTTCTTCCATGTTTATTTCCAGTAAGTATTATTTTCTACAAGATTAGAATTTGGTGGCGTATCTGAATCAAGCGGATATGTCCAGTATTCATTAAAAAGCTGAATGACAGGATCATCGTTTACAATCCATCTGTTTCCTTTAATTCCAAAAAGAAGCTGGAGTGCACCGCCAATATGAATTGCAGTTTTTCCCTTTGATTTGATGTAAGCACCAAGCGGAAGACCGTAAGCGCCCCAGCCTAAAAGCGCAACATCAAAATCTGTTTCATCAATTTTTTTCTTAGTTGAATCAAGAGCTTCAAACCACGAAGAATAACCGTCTGTGTTTCCTGCTATTGTCTGAGGAGCCTTTATGATTTTAATCTCACAATCAGGCAGCACATTCTGATCTTCAAAGATTTTTCCACGGTTTTGAATCTGAGACAAAATAGTATTTTCAAAAGGATGAATTACAAG
>CAMVBP010000079.1 GCA_947165795.1 uncultured Treponema sp. | reverse complement strand
TGGAGTATTCTGTTGTATCTGCAGCACAATCAGTCCAATATTAGGAGAGGCTGCAAACATTGGCGAAGTTATTCATATTCCCGTAATGTTCCTGACAGTCGGAATTGGCGTTATTCTTTTTATAATTTCTGCAAATATACGGGAAGAAACAAGATTTGTTTTTAGAGAACACTGTGCAATAGATTCTGTTCAGACAGATTATCTTAAATCAGAAAGAACAAAATTTATTTCAACTTACAGCATTATGAAGTCTATAGGAATTTTGTGCTGTATTCTCTGCTTTATTCCATCAATGATTTTTGATGAAATTGCAACTTCGAAACTTGTTGAAGAACTTGGACCTTCATTCCTTTTTGTATTAGTTGGTGTTGGTGTATTCTTAATAATTTATTCAACAAAAACAAAAAAATCTTATGACATACTTCTTTCGCTGAACGGAGAAATGTATGAAAATACTACTTTCTACTACGAAAAGAGAGAAGTTGTTTACAAAAATAAAGCATTTCAGACAATAATTTCGGTTTTCTGGCCTACAATTATCTGCATTTATTTATCTGTAAGTTTTATTACAGGCGGCTGGCACTTGAGCTGGATTATTTTGCCGGTTTCGGGTGTAATTTTTACAATTGTTAAATCAATTGGAAGGGAGAACTAAAATGAAAAAAACAATTTATCTTATTGCTATTGGTTTAATTACTTTATTATGTATTACAATTGGAATTTTCAGATCTTCAAAAAACGGAAGATACAACTGGAAAAAGAATATAAAAATTACCTGGAATAATGAAGAGAATATTGAAGAATTCGAAAATGAAAAAGAGTATTCAAAAGCTCTTGAAAGTTTTTCGGAAATTGATATTGATGCACAGGTACTTACTGTTGAAATTGAACGTGGTACAAATTACTGGGCTTATGCGGCATACAGTAAGGAATTCCTTGAACCAAAATTGAAGCTTCAAAATGGAAAGCTTTCAATAAAGCAGTCAACAAAAAACGGTCCAAACATGGGAACTACCACTGCTATATTGAGACTTTCAATTCCGTACGATGTAGATTTGGATAACATTTATATAAATGTAAATGTCGGAGAAATAGAAATTGAAGATATTTCTTCTGATAAAATTAGAATAAAAAATAATGTCGGACAGATCGATGTTACAGACTGCAAATTCTCTAAACTGGATGCAGATACAAACGTTGGAGAAATTGATATTCGAATTGAAGACGATTTAAAAGATTACAGCATTAAAGCAGAAACAAACATCGGCGAAATTGAAATCGGCGGAAAAAACTATAAAAAATCATTCACCCAGAAAGGAAATGATAATAAAAAAATCGAATTAAAAACAAATGTTGGAGAAATCTCTTTAAACTAAAAAATTCAGAGAATTTTCCTCTTGTTTTACGTCCTATCTTAGTATAAAATACTAAGATAGGAAAAAAAATGGCGACAACAGCAAATTTAAGTTCAATTATAAGATATTATGCAGAAAAACAAAAATCTCCTTTTATAGACTTCAGGGAGTTTTGCACATATATAAAAAAATATGCAGAACATCATGTAGAAGAACAGGCCGATTTAGTAAAATATCTTGGAAATCCTTCTGCTATCGTAGATGCAGAATTGCAGGGACTTTCACAAAAACACATAGTTGCAGTTATCAATATGAACAACAAAAAAATGATAGTTGCAATTTCTTATCTTGCCATAAAATATGCAGAACGTTATAAAGAAATCCTTACAAACAGCCAGACACCTTTTCCTATAACATCAGATTTACCAAAGCAGTTTCCAGACAATGCGCTTGAAAAGCAGCTTGCTTCACAATACATTTCAGAACGAATCGGACAGGAACCTTCAAAATCTACAGTGCTTTACATTCTTGAATTTGCAAAAGAAGTTCCTTCACTTTTACTTCCAGCCTGCGTTCCAATTTCTGTATTAATTGAATCGGCTCAAAGAAAAATCTGGAAAATACTTAAAAAAGAAGAGTCTCATGATTTTTATCTTAAAAAATTACGAACGACAAATCCTACAAAGGAAATTTCTTTAAGAAGCTTCTTTGAACACTTTATTGATGTTGAACATTATAAGTATCAGGAATTTACAGAAGGTGATGATTATTATATCTGGAACCAGACTCTGTATTATATAAGACAGGATTACGAAAAAATTCAGGACAGGACAATTGAAGATATAAATATTTTACAGGCTGTCCAGATTCTCGAAATTCAGTGTACAAATATTAAAGAAAAAATGCAGGAACAGCAGATAAGGGACGAGGCTTTAAAAGAGCTGGAAGCAAATCTCGCTAAACCTCCATTTTTCTATTCAATGAATCAGATTTTAAAATTCCAGGATCAGAGCGGCCGACTTCTTTACGGAAGATACAGCGAAAATGATCTTAAGGAATTCCTGCAGAAAATGACAACTGAAGGAAGAGATAATGAGCTTCCTCCGCTTCTTGTATTTAAAATTGCTTCCGGAACAAGATATTATGTTTACAAGAAAAAGGTTATTCAGGTAATCGTAAGACTCTGCAACGAAGCACATGGCGCAATTGAATCTGAACTTGAAACCAAATGGCACAATTCGCTTTTGAATTACGAAAAGCTTCCGGAAATGACAAATGCTTCTGAATTTGAAGCATGCCTGCACGAAATGGTAGAAAGACTCTCGCCTACTTTGTATTCCCTGCTGAATGCAAATTTCATTACGCTTCTTGCTTACGAAAAAGATGACGATGAAACACAGGAAGGCTTCCACTTATTCATAGACGGAAAATTAATGTCTTACAGTGAACTTTTAATGCTCAAGAATTCAAAGATTCTTCAGAATGCACGTTCACGTCTGCCTTTCATTTATGCAATTCCAATTCTTTCCTGGCTTATCAGTATGTTCCGCGGAAAGAAAAAGCAGAAGTTACTTGAACAGGCTGTTGCGCAGAAGAATTCAAGCGAATCAGAAAGCGAAAAATCTGAAAGTTCCGCAAAACAGAAATCCAAGCCGGAAGCACTTGCAAGCCGTGCTAAAGAAATATCAAAGGAACTCATTCCGGAAGGTTCAACTCTGGACCGTGAGTTAAATTATCTGGTAAAACAATGGAACCAGATGATTTCTAAAGAAGCATACAATAACCTTACAGAAGATGTTAATTCTTTAATCCGTGATTATACAAGAAGAGTTGTAAGAACTTTAAGCGCAACAACATTCACAAAAGAGCGTGTTGAAAACCTTGCAAATACTCTTGTTCACACACCAAACATGCAGAAGATCAAAGATGAAAAAGCATTAACAGAATATGTAGTTTTGTACATTCTTAGACTGGTAACTAATTCTAAATAAATCTTTACTGCAGTTTTACTCCTCACATATCAGTTTTTCTCATCCTCTGAAAAAAAAAATGATTTTTTTTAAACTTTTTTTCAAAATTTTTGGTAAAAATTGAAAGTTTTTGCGTTTATATATATGCAGCTGTTTTGCTGTGAAATATGCTGGCCGGCGAAAATGATTTATTTTTAGAGGAATGTTTTATGAATCAATTAAATTCTATAATTTTGGAAGGAAATCTTGTCCGTGATGCAGAGATGGTAGAACCTGCTGAAGGTTTTAAAATCTGTAAATTTTCTATTGCCGTAAACAGATGGTACAGAAACAAATCAGATCAAGGTGTTGAAGAAGTTTCGTATTTTGATGTTGAGGTTTATGGAAAGGCTGCTGAAGCGTGCTTTAAGAAAAGCACAAAGGGAAGAAGCGTAAGAGTTGTGGGAAGGTTGAAGCAGGCTAAATGGAAGGACGATGAAGGTAAATTCTTCAGCAGAGTTTATGTCATTGCCGAACATGTAGAATATAAGCCCGCAGTTCAGAAGCAGGAAGATTCTGAGAAAATGGAAGAAAAGGATGTTCAGCTGGAAGCAGAATCTGAATTAGTGAAGGAGGCAGTATCTTTCTAAAATTCAGCACAGTATTCAGCTGCGTTTAGTGGATTTATTTTTTTCCTTTTGGAGTTCTTTTATAAGGTTGCTTATGAAAAGGTTTTCCACCTTTCTTACCGGAAGGTTGCACAGATGCAGAATTAGCCCTTTCATTTGCAGCTTTATATTCCTCCATCTGCTGAGGAGAATAAAAACCATCTTTCCAGTTGAATCTTGAAATGCCAGGTAAAGGCTGTCCCTTTGTTAATGAGGTCATTACTGCCTTTATCTGAGCTCTATTAACCTTTGTTTTAGAAAAATCAATAAGGATTCTTTTAAAACCAGATGAATTAATATATGTAACTTTATCAAGGATAGAAAAAGGTTCTTCGGGCATTACAAAGGAACCGTCTACTGTAGAATTAACCTTAAACTCTTTTCCTTCCTTATCTTCAAAGTACAAAAAGTCATAATCCTCTGGGAGACTAAAACGCATTCTAAAAAGCGCAGGGTAAGCAAATACAGGAACCAAAACTCTGCCTCGAACATTTGCTTCATAAGTTGCTTCGAGGTTGCGCCTTGAATTTTCGTAAGGCATAATAAATGCACCAAGATTCTGGTTCTCCAGCCAGGAAACAGACCAGCGGTTAAATGTATAAAGATAAGGACCGCCTATTATATTTACCTTTTTATCTTTGAGCATTTGAATATGCGCAAGATTATTTGCGACAAAATTAAAGTAGCCAATTTCAATCAGCTTTTCAAGATTCTGTAAAAGTCCATCTTCCTGAGACGGAGTACAGAAAGGATCAAGCGATATGTAAATCTGTTTTTTAGAAAACGGCAGGACTGTTTTTTTATTTAACAGGTCATACGCAGTTTCTGAATTATATTCAAGAATAATTCTTACAGGATTAATTCCCTGAATTGCAAAAACATCAGCAATTGAAGAAACCTGAACATAAATTCCTTCAGGGAAATAATCAAGTTCCTTATCTTTAATTGGAGTCAAATCCAGAATAGGAAGTTTTTCATCTCTAGGCTGACGGCGATATTTTGCCAGGTCCGGAGGAAGAATTCTTGAATAACGTTTTGTTCCGGCTTTCATCTGTAAAAGATAAACTTCATCTCCAGAGGTAAAGCCCTGCGGAATATCGATCCATCTTTTCTCAGACTCTTCATCAAATTCTACGGAACGTATTTTATGACTTTCCCGGCCTGTATCATCTTTTTTATGAAGACGAATTGAATCACCAGGATCAGGTTCATAACTGCCGCCTTTTAAAGTTGCAAACTGAATCTGGAAAAGTTTTTCATCAGAATTAGCAGGAAGAGTTTTTCTTAAGCTTTCAATGATTTCTTTTGGAGCAGGTTTTAATTTATCTATTTTTCCAAGATATATACCTGTTCCGCCAGCCTGATTCGGATTAAGAATTTTTTCTGCAGCAGCTTTAACACCTTCTTCCGGAGTTGAAAAACCATACCAGTAAGTAGTTTTTGAACGAGCAAAATCGGAAGCAAGAATTCTTTTTCCTGCAGCAATTGCACCTTTTTTATCTTCTTTATAATGATCAATTACATAGCGGTAAGCCGCAACAACGTTACCGACATATTCTGCACTTTTCATTCGGCCTTCAATTTTAAATGAATCTACACCGGCTTCGATAAGTGCAGGAATATAATCGATTAACTGTAAATCGCACGGAGAAAAATAATACCCCTGTTTAACACCGGAAGGAACTTCCGCTGAATAAAATCTTCGGCAGGCTTGTGTACACATTCCGCGATTGGCAGACTTACCGCCAAGAAAACTTGAAAAAAGACACAAGCCGCTTTCGCTTACACATAAAGCGCCATGAACAAATATTTCGAGTTCTGCATTTGTTTCGTCTTTAATTTTTTTAATTTCTTCAAGGTTGAGTTCTCTTGCAAGGACAGCTCTTTTTACGCCATTTTTTTGAAGCAATCGAACGGCATTTGTACTTTCTACATTCATTTGAGTAGAAGCATGAAGTTCAAGATTCGGAAAGAATTCCTGAGCCATTCTCATAACGGCAAAATCCTGAACAATCAAAGCATCCGGACCAATCTGATTCAAATAAGAAAGGAATCTGTAAAGACGTTCAGTTTCACGTTCTTCACAAACAGTATTTACAGTTACATAAACCTTCTTATTTCTACGATGAAGACTTTCTACAGTTGCTTCAAATTGATTCCATGCAAAATTTGTAGTTCTTAAACGAGCATTAAAATTCTTTAAACCAAGATAAACTGCATCGGCACCTTCGCCGATTGCAGCTTCCAGAGATTCAATATTTCCCGCAGGAGCAAGCAATTCAACCATATTCAAAATATATCATAAACAGCACTTGCTCGCAACTCGTCAATATTTAAATGTTATTGTTCAATTATAAATCCCCGGGAGAAGGTTCCGTGCATATCCAGTTTGATGATTTCTGAAGTTTGAATTCTTCTATATTTAATTCACCTTCCAACAGTTTTTCCCTTAGAACTTTTGCGTTTTTTCTCTGGATCGATTTTTTTAAACTTGTACCTACATTCGATTCAGCAGAATTATCTATATCTATAGAATCATAAAATCCTTCATCTACAAGCTGCTGTGCAAAAGAAAGTTCATTACCTTCCCATTCATCTATTTTATTATTTGAAAACATAACACCATCAACAATCTTCTGATTTACAATATTGCGTACAATCAAAATATCATTATCTGAATTCAGACATTTTGATTTATTCTCACTCCATATATCCCGTACATTTGAATTAGAAAAGGTCCGTGTAGATTCCGTAAAATCATCGCCAGTTTCAGAAATGCAGCCATCGCCGGCCGTACGTAAATGAACAAGAATTACCTCCCCTTTTTTAACATCAACAGCAGGAAGCACAAAACGGCATTTAGCCTCATAAGAAGCAAAGAATACTTCAAGCCCGGCAAGATTTCCATCCTCAAGAATCAGAAGCTCGGCATATTCACATTTATAAACCGGAACTTTATTTTCTGTTCCTTTGTACTTTGGCTGAATTTCAGTAATGAGCACATTGGGAATATTCGGATTAAATCCGGTAAATGGAACACAAAAAGTTAATGAATTACCGTTTGAATCTTCAACTATTCCAAGAATCTCATAACACTTTCCAACTACAGTTGAATCTTCCATTATAAATGTCACTACTCTTCCGTCATCAGAAGTTTCAACAGAACATCTTATTGCGCCATTTTGACCTGTTGCACTGGCAATTGCTCTTGAAAGCTCATTTGTTATACTCCGTTCAAAGGAATCAGAAACGCCTTCAATATACGGAGAAACGATAACACTCCTGATTCTTACCCATTCAGAAAATTCAATTTCAAGAGTTTTTTCATCAATAACTTTTAAGTCTTTTAAAGTCGGAGCATCATAATCGCCCGAGGAAAGTTCAATACCTTCTGTAGAAACCTTGCAGGAAATAGGCAGTACAGAAAAAATTGTAATTGCAGAAATAATAACAGCCTGAAGCAGAATCCAGCTGCCGGAAAAAACATGCTTTTTAAAATTTCGTAAATTCATTTTACCCCCATAAATTTTTCATATAAAAAAAAGCGACCGCAGAATTTTTTTATGAAAAAAATAATTCCGTGATAAAAATATCAGGTGATTTTTTTTCATAAAAAAATGCCTTGCCAAATATATATTTTCAGTGCATGGGGATTCACACTGTTTTTTTATTTATGCCGTGTAAAAGATTTCATAAGATTATCCCAATATGCAGAATTTGAAAAGAAAACATTTTCATCGCAGGAACCAAAATCAAAAAGTTCAACAACAGATTCCTGGGCATTCCCTTCTTTCTGATTTTCAGACTCCTCATTTAAGAATGACTCTTTTAATAATTCTTCATTTACAGTAATCACCGGCGGTGTAATTAACTTAAATTTTCTAGGCTCATACTTTTTTACTTTGCAAAACCTGTTTCTAGGCCAGCTAAACTTTTTTCTTTCTTTTCTCAAAATGAACTCCTTATACATGCATTTTCTACAATTCGATGTACTTTTGCTTAAAGTAGTCGAATGAAACCTCATCTATAATGTTTTTCTTCATTACTATTGTTTTTTCTTTATTCCACGAATAATATAATCATAATAATCATCATTCTCAAATGTGTCATGTGATATTTTTTGAATTATAAAAATATTCTTTTTCATACACTACCTAATAAATTGGCAAAATAGCTTGAATACATAAATCATCATATTTTTCACCACAATATACATCTTCAATTGTAAATTCTAATGTCTTGTACAAATCAAGATTTATCCATAGCTCATCTAAATCAAAAATTTGTAAACTCGTTGAATCTTCTAAAACAATTGTTTTACTTAGACCAGTTTCAATATTTTTTATTTGAATTATGCGTGCACGAGAATTTGATTTATATAAATCTGGTCTAGAATCAGATTGATATCCATTTAAAAAAGCTATTTTTGTTCCATCGGCTGCAGGAAGCTTAATAGTAATTTTATCTTTAATTCCTTTTCCATTTGCTGAAACCCAAGGTAATCCATCTTTTGTTTTTAAGTTGTCCGCCTTATAAAGGATTCCGTTTTCATTCAGTTCAGAACTTGCATAATAATTTATAGGTGTTGTAATTACATCATTATAAGATAAAATAAAAGGTATCAAAAATGGAAGATTAAAATATAATAAAATTTTTGCGTTATTCTCATTTATTTCTAAATGATTTTTTCGCAATCGTAAAACTAATTCTTTAGAATATTGATAATCATGAAACATTCCTTCACATTCATAAACCATTTGATTAAATGTATATCCCAACCTATTAGCAAAGTCAAATGCATTATAACAACTTATTTGATATAAAGAATTTTCTAATGTATATATATAAAAGGTTTCTATTATTCCCGTCATATTATTATATTTTAAAAAGACCCCATTTTCAAATTTCCATTTATAAACTCCACTTATTTAATCTTGCTTTCGTCGATTTCATCTT
>CAMVBP010000078.1 GCA_947165795.1 uncultured Treponema sp. | reverse complement strand
GCGGAAAGAAGAAAATATTCAAAAATCTAAAGAATATATTGAAGAAAATTTTTGGGAAACTTACTGCAATATATGCAGGGAAAAAGGCTTTGAGCCCATTCTGATAAAAAAGGAATGTAAAATAATAAAGATTTACAACGTTGAAAACACGTATGATCAATCCTGTCTTTATTATGACTACGAACTTTTTGATGAGGACGGAAACTCAATAATCGTAAACTACTGGCGTGAATGTAATAATTCAAGTGGAACTATTCATGATAATCTTTGGTTGAAAATGCCGGGGAGAAATGAAAAACTGGAGGAATTGAATGGAACTTCTGAAAGAACTTAAACGGGAGAAAATAAAAATCCTTGTTGATGACAAAAATAATCCTCAAGACTTTAATTTTTTTGATATGCGCGACAATGCAACTTACACGCTTGAAGATTTGCTCGGTGCAAGAATTAAAATTAAGGACTGGCACCTTGAGCCATGCTCATGGGATAATGATATGCATGATCTGGTTTTGTATTCTGAAAACGGGAATGAATATAAAATCAATCTGTTTGATTTAAGGCATAAAATTACTGCAAAAAAAGTTGAAACTACTTTGACAAATCTTTTTGATGAATTCGTGGCAAACGCCGATATTCTTTGTATTGGAGAAGAGATGTCTGTTGATGAAGAAAAGCAGACTATCCGAGATACTGTTGAGGAAAAAGGAAGCTGGTGGTATTTTAAAAAAGGAAGTGACGGTAGATTTTATTTTTGCAGCGGTCCCTGGGAAGATGAAAACAGCGCAGATGATTTTGAATCGGCTGTAATCAAATACTTAAATGAAAAAGAAGCTACAGCGCAATACAATATACGTATGAGCGTATCCCACGGCGACCGCCCCGATCTGAAACCAAGAGAATCTTTAAACAGGTATTGAGAAAATTATATGAAAGATATTTTAGAAAATTCGGAATTTTATAAAAAGATTAAAAAGTCCCTCATTCTTATGAAAGGCGAAGACTGTTATTGCAGGAACGAAGGCATGTCCTGGGTTGTAACAAAGGATGATAGCTCTGCAGAAATAATTATGTACGTCGGCTGGATTACATTTGACGAACACACCGATACAGAATTTGCCTACATCAGCGCAGATTGTTATATAGGAACTGTTGCAAAATCTCTGGAAGAATTCCGAAATATGACAATAAAAGACATTGAAGCAACTGCCTATAATATTTACATGACTTTTGCAAGGTAAGGAAAGTTTTTGATTTACAGAAGTTACTAACTGTAATTTTTTTTGTTATTATATCAGAGAAAGTCTTATGAAAAAAATTATTTTTATCTTCTGTTTATTTTTGATTACCGTTAATTGTTTTTCTCAAAATATTGTAAAATCCGGTAAAAATATTATTGAACGTTTTGAACTCCCGGAAGGTTTTGTACGAAAAAATTATTCGCAGGATTCTTTTGCTGAATTTTTACGAAACTATCCTCTCAAAGAATTTGATTCCCCGGTTTTGCTTTACGACGGTTCTGTAAAATGGAATAAAGTTCATGTTTCGGTTTTTGATATGCCGATTCTTTCGCAGGATTTAATTCAGTGCGCAGATGCCGTTATAAAACTTTACGCAGAATATTTATACAGCCAGAAACGTTATTCAGAAATTCAATTTCACATTACAAACGGAATGCTCGTGCCGTTTTCAAAATATGCGGAAGGCTTCAGGCTTGTCGCTTCCGGCAATAATGTTGAATGGAAGGGCGGTTATAAAAAAGGTTATGACCGCGAGGTTTTTGAATCTTACTTAAAATTCATTTATATGTACGCGGGAACTTATTCACTTTCAAAAGAATCTGCGGAAAAAAATATTGATGATATTCAGCCGGGCGATTTCTTTATTTACGGCGGTAGTCCGGGCCATGTTGTTCTTGTTCTTGATATTGCAGAAAATCCAAAAACCGGTAAAAAAATTATGCTGCTTGGTCAAAGCTACATGCCTTCTCAGGAATTTCATATTTTAAAAAGTCCCGAAAAGATTAATCCGTGGTATAATATTGAAGATGATATTTTAAGAACGCCGGAGTGGACTTTTCAAAAAGGAAGTCTTAAGGAATTTTCAAAATGAAAAAATATTTTTTGTTCACGATGATTTTTATATTTTCTGCAATTGCTTCGGCTTCGCTGGCGGCTGAAGCTTTAACAGGAAGACTTGAAAAACGCTGGAGTTATGGTGCACCAAATTACGGCGAAACTCCTGAGATAGATGCAAAAGATTATTATGATGTACTTGTTCTTGATTCGCCGCAAAGTTTTGAGCTGAATGGAAAAATTATAGAATTAAAAGAAGTTCAGCTTATTTACCATCCTTTTACTACAAAAGATGAATTATATGAAAATAAAAAATATGAAATGGTAGGAGAACTTATTGGTGCTCAAACCGGGCATCATCATTTAGAATACATTCTTTTGGTTGATAATTGGTTTTTAGAAGAATAAAACCACCAGAAATTAAGCTTCTTCCAATGTTCGGGAATTTTGCGTTTTTATGCGCTTATTATTTTACACTTCATCCCACTCATCAAGTTCTTCAATTTCTTCGATATCTTCAATATCTTCTTCCTGCAGCGCATCGTCCGCAAGCTGGCTTACATCGCTAAAAATATAATCGTTGTACCGCGCAAGAACCTGACTAAAGTCTACGCGCAGATTTTTATACAGGTACTGCTGCTCCTGTAAAATTTCATCAAATTCCTGCTGAATGAATTTTGAAATATTTGCATCGAGCTCGCCGTCATCGGTCATTTTTGTAATTATGGAAATTGTTTTTTCGGTAGAAAATTCTGCTTTATAACTGCGGCTGTCATTCAGGGCGCTTGTAATATCTGCGACGGTTAAAATTCTTTGAATCAGTGTAAGCTGGTCGCCCGATATATGCCGCGGATAACCTTTGCCGTTCAGTTTTTCGTGATGGCGGTAAACGTTTTCAATAATCTGCTCAGGCGCATTCCCGGAAAGAATTCTTTTTGAATGATTAACATGATGCCGCATAATTCCCATATCTTCCGGACTGAGTTTTCCGGGAAATTCCAGAATGCGCTGCGGCGTTGCAATTTTTCCAATATCATGAAGAATGGCGCTGCAAAAAAGTTCAGAAAGTTCACTTGGATTAAGTCCCATTCTTTTTCCCAAAGAAAGCGCATAGCAGGAAGTGTTGATTGCGTGCGAAACCGTGTACGTACTTTTAAAATCAAGAAAATAGATTAAAAGCTTTTCAAGCATTTCCGATTCTTTTTCGGGAAAAGTCAGGCCTTTTAAATATGCCTGAAACTCATCTGTAAATTTGTCATCGCGGATTGCTTCAACCAGCACGTTATTTTTATTCGCAACTTTAAATGCGCGCACATATTCAGGATCAAAATATCCGGGCGCAATTTCATTCAAATCTTCAGGCAGTTCAGAATCGCCGTGGTGAAAAAGATAAGTGCTGATTCTTGCACAAAGATAAATTATAGATTTAAGGCGTTCCTGAATAATAAAATGCTTCATAACGTCGTTATAAGGCTGAGTAAAATTTTCAAGGGCGCGTGCCGAATTTCCAAGCGGCGTCATGTATTTTAAATAGTAGCAGGAAAAAACGTATTTGCTTGCAATTTCTTTTGTATCCGAAAAAAAATCAATATTACTGTCGTGTGGATTAAAATCAGAATAATTATCAAGCCTAAAAAATCCTAAAGTATGATAAAGCGAAAGCACTACAAGATGCTTAATATCAAGCCTTTCATCATTAACAGTTTCGGCAAACTTCCACGCCAAATATGCAGTTCTAATATTATGGAACGTAATATGCTTATTAATGCTTCCAAGCATTTTTAGAGAAATAAGAACAATTTCACCGGGTTTTAGAATCTGTTTTAAAGAATCTAAACTTTCTTGAATCTGAATCATTCTACTCCTTTATCGGCTAAAAACATCCAATTTGTTATTCCCGACTAACTTTAAAAAAATCATTGCGGAATCAGCCTGTTCAAAGTTACATCTCTCTGGCGCCAGTTTTTATCAACCTTAACCTGCAAATCCAAATCTATTTTCTGCATATAAATTTGATTCAATTTTTTTACCGACGCCGTACGAATTTCCTTAATCATCGAAGCGCCTTTACCAATGACAATTCCTTTCTGGCTTTCGCGTTCAACACACAAAAATGCACGAATCCACAATTTCTTTCCTTCGTTGCGGTGTTCAACATCGGCAACTTCTACATAAACCGCATGCGGAATTTCATCCTTAAGTCTGTTGATTGCTTCGCCGCGAATCACTTCTTTTACACGGAACGACAAATCCTGATCCGTATAAAGTTCATCATCGTACATAGGAACGCCTTCCGGAACAATTTCGTAAAGCGCCTTAAGAACTTCATTTATACCGTTATCATTTTTTGCAGACATTTCAAAAATCCGCTCTTTTGGAACATCAGGCAAATTCTTTTGAATAAAGTCATAATATTTTAAAAGCAAATCCTTACGCGGAAGCAAATCAGTTTTGTTAAACGCAACAACAGTTTTATCCTGATTTTTTTCCAGAAGCTTTGCAGTAAGTTCTTCTTCTTCGCCCGGATCGCGTGTTATATCAATAATGTATAAAGCCGCATCAATTCCATCCAGCTGCGATTCCGTAACATTGCGCAACCTCTGATTCAATTTTTTTTCTGAATTATGATAGCCCGGGGTATCAATAAAAACCAGCTGCCCAAGCGATGTATTTACAAAACCCTTGATTGCATTTCGAGTCGTCTGCGGAATTGGAGAAACAATACTAACATCTTCCTGACATGCAGTATTCAAAAAAGTAGATTTTCCACTGGAAGGCCGTCCAACAATAGTAGTGCGCAATTTTTCCTGATTATTTTCGTTCATTTTTTTAATTATATAAGCACGATATATTTTTTGCAATTAAAAGAAAAAACGACGAATTTGTATGAAGGGGGAAGTCTCCCCCTCGCTTCAACCGCGGTAGTTTCGACAAGCTCAACCACCGCGTTTTCCGCTACCCCCTCTCCTAGGGGTAATCCGCTTCGCTGCTTACCCCTAAAACCCCGAAAAATTCCCTAGAATTTATGAAACAACTGTGTTAAACTTATAAAACTATGACTGATTTTAAGGTTCATAACGGAAAGCCGCTTGGTTTTGGTGCAAATCTTACAAAGGATGGTGTAAATTTCTGTATTTACAGCCGCGATGCAACAAAAGTAAGTCTTGTGCTTTTTGAAAATGATTACGACAAAAAACCTTCTGCTATAGTGAATCTTGATCCGCTCAAAAATAAAACCGGCGATATCTGGCACATTTTTCTAGAAGGTGCTTCCGAAGGTTTACTTTACCTTTACAAAGTTGAAGGACCATACAATCCGCCGGAAGGCCTTAGATTTAATCAGCATAAATTTATCTTAGATCCATATTCAAAAGCATTTACACAAGGTTCAGTTTTCCGTTCCTATAACAGACAGCATCAGGCTGGATTTTCAATGAATCAGGGTGGCGAACTTCAGGATTTATCAGATTTTCCAAAGTGCGTTGTAGTAAATGACGACTTTGACTGGGAAGATGACAAACCAATCAATTATCCTTTGGAAGACTGTGTAATTTACGAAACTCATGTAAAAGGCTTCACCGCTTCTAAAACTTCACAGATTGCGCCGGAAATTTCCGGAACTTACAAAGGCTTCACTCAAAAAATTGAATACCTCAAAAAGCTTGGCGTTACTTCCGTAGAATTTCTTCCGCTCTTTGAATTTGATGAAAACGAAAATGCAAACACAAATCCCCGCACAGGAGAAAATCTTGTAAATTACTGGGGCTACAGCACAATAGGATTCTTTGCTCCAAAAACTTCTTACGCCGCAGACCGCTCGCCTGGTGGTCCGGTAAAAGAATTCAAACAAATGGTAAAGGAACTTCACAAGGCTGGAATCGAAGTTATTCTTGATGTTGTATACAATCACACTGCCGAAGGAAATGAACACGGCTACACCTTCTCTTTCCGCGGCCTTCAGAATGACGTGTACTACTCTCTTCCAAGCGACAGCAAACAATATTACATGAATTACAGCGGCTGCGGAAACAGCGTAAACTGCAATCATCCTGTCGTTTACCAGTTCATACTTGATTCGCTCCGTTACTGGGTGCTCGAAATGCACGTCGACGGTTTCCGTTTTGATCTTGCTTCAATTCTTACCCGCGGACAAAACAACGGCGAAGTTCTTTCATGCCCTCCAATTACAAATGCAATCAGCGCAGATCCTGTTCTTGCAAAAACAAAAATTATTGCAGAGCCTTGGGATTGCGTAGGACTCTATCAGCTAGGTGGATTCCCTGGCGGCTACAATAACCGCTGGAGCGAATGGAACGGCCGCTTTAGAGATGATATAAGACGCTTTATTCGTGGTGATGAAAATTCTGCAACTGCGGCCGCAACAAGAATCTGCGGAAGTTCAGACTGTTACAATCACAGCGGCAGAACTCCGCTTGCTTCCATAAATTTTCTTACTGCTCACGACGGATTTACGCTCAACGATTTAGTCAGTTACAATTACAAACATAATGAAGAAAATGGTGAATGCAACCGCGACGGAAGTGATGATAATTTAAGTTATAATCACGGTTACGAAGGCGACTGCACAAATCCAAAGATTGAAGACGAACGTTTAAAATCAATCAAAAATTTCCTGGTTTACCTTTTTGTTTCTCAGGGAGTTCCAATGCTTCTTGCTGGCGACGAAATGCGCAGAACTCAAAGAGGAAACAACAACGCATATTGCCAGGACAACGACATAAGCTGGATAAACTGGGATCTTGAACAAAAGAATGCTGGTTTAGTCAGATTTACACAGACATTAATTTCGCTTAGAAAAAATCATAAAGTTTTCCGCGGAAAAGAATTTTCAAAAGGTTCTTACAATCAGAATTGTGTTCCGGAAACTACATGGTACGATGCAAGCGCAAAGAATCCAACCTGGGATAAAACAGGAAGATTCCTCGCATTTAAACTTAACGGAATGGATTACGACAACGATTTTTACATTGCATCTAACATGGATTTATATGATTTAACAATTACATTACCGGCTTTAACGAGTGGTAAAAAATGGTATCGAGTTGCAGATACTTCTTTTAACACTCCGGAAGATATATTAGAAAATGAAAAAGAAGAACTTCTTGCAGAACAGCGCAGATATGTTTTAATTGCAGGCAGTTCCATTATTCTAATGAGCAAGTGAGTTTGAGGTTGGTGTCGCCCGGCTCGCCGCTAAAGTGAAAAAATAGGAGGCATTTTTTATGGAATTTGACAAGGAAGAATTTAAAGCAAACCTTTCTGCACGTCTTCGCCGTCAATATGGAAAAGATATTTCTCAGGCTAACAAGCATGATCTTTTTGATGCAGTTTCTGCATCAGCACTGGAAATCATTATGCCAAACTGGATGGCAACCCGTGCAGAATATGACAAAAAGCCTACAAAACAGCTTTATTACCTTTCAGCAGAATTTTTGATGGGTCGCGCACTCAGCAATAACCTTATCAACGCAGGAATTAAAGAAGCTGTAAAAGATGTTCTTAAAGGAATGAACATCGACTTTGATATGATTGAAGATGAAGAGCCGGATGCAGGTCTTGGAAACGGTGGTCTTGGCCGTCTTGCAGCCTGCTTCCTCGATTCATTGGCAACTTTGGATTACCCTGGACATGGATACGGAATCCGCTACGAATACGGTATGTTCGAGCAGCGTGTAGAAGACGGATATCAGATTGAATATCCTGATAAATGGCTTGCTCACCGCGATCCTTGGGAAATCAAACGTTCTGACCTTGCAGTTACCGTAAAATTCGGTGGAAACATTGCTTACGGAAAAACTCCGGACGGACAGCCACGCTTCTACCTTGAAAACGCAGAAGAAGTAACAGCTACACCTTACGACATGCCGATCATCGGTTATGATACAAAAACTGTAAATACACTTCGTCTCTGGCAGGCTTCAAGTCCAAACGGCTTCGACCTTCAGCTTTTCAACAACATGGATTACAACCGCGCCGTTGAACGCCAGAACAGTGCAGAAAACATCAGCCGCGTCCTTTATCCAAATGACAACGGTCCAAGCGGAAAAGCATTGCGCCTTAAGCAGCAGTACTTCTTCTCATCTGCATCTCTCCAGGATCTTGTTCGTCACTACGTTGCAGACCACGGAACAGATTTTTCTAAATTTGCAGACTTGCATGTAATTCAGCTGAACGATACTCACCCTGTAGTTGCAATTCCAGAACTCATGCGTATTCTTCTTGATGAATACAATGTAGGTTGGGACGAAGCATGGGATGTTGTAACTCATACATTCGCTTATACAAACCATACAATTCTTGCCGAAGCTTTGGAAAAATGGCCAATTTCAATTTTCCAGGGACTTTTGCCACGTATTTACCAGATTGTTGAAGAAATCAACCGCCGTCTCGTAATTGAACTTCGTCAGAAATTCCCTAACGATTACTACAAGCACGAGCACATGGCAATCATTCACAACAACATGGTTTACATGGCTTGGATGGCAATTCATGCCTGCTTTAGCGTAAACGGTGTTGCTGCCCTTCATACAGAACTTTTGAAAACTGCAGAGCTTAAAGACTGGTATGCAATTTATCCTCAGAAGTTCAACAACAAGACAAACGGTATTACACAGCGCCGCTGGCTCCTTAATGCAAACCCACGCCTTAGCGACTTTATTACAACCCGCATTGGTCACGGCTGGGAAAAGGAATTGAAAAAGCTTAAGGAGCTTGAAAGTTTGTAGACGATGACGCCTCGCTCAACGAGCTTATCAAAATCAAAATGGAAAACAAGCAGGAGCTTGCAGATTACCTCAAGCATGCACAGAATGAATTCCTTGATCCGGAATCAATCTTTGATGTTCAGGTTAAGCGTCTTCACGAGTACAAGCGCCAGCTGCTCAACGTTCTCCACATTATGTATGAGTACAACCGCCTTGTAGAAAATCCTGATTATGATCCTCCGGCACGCACTTATATTTTTGGTGCAAAGGCCGCATCCGGTTACCGTCGTGCAAAGGCAATCATTAAATTGATTAACACTGTTGCCGACAGAATT
>CAMVBP010000077.1 GCA_947165795.1 uncultured Treponema sp. | reverse complement strand
GCGCATATTTGAGCGAGCCTCTTACAATTTCTGCAGGCTGTTCAGCTATGATTTCAACAGGACTTTATTTTGAAATTCCAGAGGGCTACGAAATTCAGGTTAGGCCGCGTTCGGGTCTTGCTGCAAAAAACGGTGTTACGGTTTTAAATACACCTGGAACTATCGACAGTGATTATCGTGGTGAACTTCGTGTTATTTTAATTAATCTTGGAACGCAGGATTTTACAGTTCATAACGGCGACAGAATTGCGCAGATTATAATTGCTCCGGTTACTCAGGCAGTTTTTTTACCGGCAGAAAATTTAAGCGAAACAGAGCGCGGAACCGGCGGTTTTGGTTCTACAGGCTTGTAAAATTCAGGTGGTCTTTCTTTGAAGGTTTACGGCGATTTTTTTAATGAACTTTTCTCTAGAATTTTTGACAATATCAGAGTTACAAAATTCTTCAGGTTTGTAAAAAAATATTTTTTAAAGTTCAGTAATTTTTATGCACGAATTACTCATAAAGGTGAATTAAAAAATCACATATTAATAAGATATCTTTTACGCGATTTATTTTTATATTTCTTTGTAAGCTTTCTTTTCTTTTTTATGATTTTTTTTGTAAATCAAATTTTGTTGAAAGGAGAAGAGTTGCTTGCAAAATCGGCTCCTTTTGGTGATGTTGTAAAAGTTATGGTTTACAGTCTGCCATTTATTATTGCGCAGTCGGCGCCGTTTGCAACGCTTGTAGGATTTTTGATGAGCCTTGGCGGAATGATGAGCAATAACGAAATTCTTATTTTACGTACGGCAGGTTTTTCATTCATAAGAATTTTTATTCCTACAATTATTCTTGGAATTTTAATTTCCATTGGTTCATTTTTTGTGAACGACTATCTTCTTCCTTTGGGTTCCATAAAATACAATCAGTTATTGCGAAAAATATCCAATTCAACTCCGACTATAGAGCTTGAATCGAACAGCGTTAAAAAACTCGGATCTTCACAGATTGTAATCGGCAATGTTACTGATTCACAGGTTTCGGACTTAATTCTGTTCGATACAAAGGACGGAAAAGAAAGAATGATTTTTGCCGGAGAGTCAACCTTGGCGGGCTCGTCTTATAATGGAGTTTTACTTGAGCTTAATATGAATGATTCTTTAGTTTTTTCTGTAGACAGAATTAAGTCCGGTGATTTTGATGTTATTTCTTCAGATAAGACAACGCTCAATATTTTTGATTCTGTAATTATGGGAAATACAATGCAGAGTGCTCAGGAAATGACATCATACGATTTGGGCAAAACCATTAAGAAAATGAGGATTGATGTTCAGGAAAATCCGAATTTAAAACAAAAATTAAATGTCTGGGTAATGGAATATCATAAAAAATTCTCTTTACCTTTTGCTTCCATATTCTTTGCATTCCTTGCTTTTTCGATAGCATTTTTAGTCGGCAAGCATAACGGGCAGACGATAGGACTTTTTGTTGGAATTGTTATCTGCGTTTTGTATTGGGCAATGCAGATTATGGGCCAGCTGTTTGTCGTGCGCATAGGTTTAAATTCCTTCTGGTGTATTTGGGTTCCAAATATTTTAATTGGAATAATTTCAATTCTTCTTTCAATAAGGTTAATAAAACAATAGAAAAATGTATTTAGTAATTTATTTGTTCAAAAAAATATTGCCTATTTTTTTAGGAGCGCTTTTTTTCTTTTCTCTTGTTTTGAATCTTGTTGATTTATTTATGAATATTGCAACTTACCTTCAGAATTCTGCGCCGCCGCTTCAGATTATTCAGGTAATGCTTTATTACATTCCAAAAACTTTATGGTATGCAGTTCCCGTCGCATTTCTTTTTTCAACTTCCTATGTATTGAGTGATATGTATGCTCATAACGAACTGGAAGCTTTATTTGCTTCTGGTGTTTCTCTTTTAAGATTTACATTGCCTGTTTTGATTGTTTCTTTTTTAATGAGCTTTGGACTTTTTATTTTTGAAAATGCAGTCGTTGTTCAGAATTATGAAAAAAAGATAAGTCTGCAGGATGTGCTTTTAAATAAGGCTGCGGAAAAAGAAAATAACAAGGACGTAATCGTTCTTTCGGAAAATGGAAAAATAATTTATAAAGCCGACCGCTATAATGAAGAAAATAAACGCCTTGAAAACTGTACCTTTGTTTTCCGCGATGAAAATAAAGTTCTTGATGCAGTAATTATTTCTACAGGAGCATTCTGGAATGAAGAACAGAATCACTGGATTTTACAGAATGCAGTTGAATATTCCTTTGACAGTGAAACAAGATCATTAAAGAAAAGAGGAATTGAAAATGAAAAGCTTTTGCAGTTAACCGAAAGCTATGAAATTTTCAGAAACTCCGATGTAGATATTCAGTCGGTAAATTCCAAAACAGCAAGACAATATATTAAGCATTTGAAAAAAGCAGGACTCCCTTATAGTAAAGAATTATCTGAATATTATAAAAAGTTTGCTTTTCCGCTTATTGTATTTATTGTAGTTTTTCTTTCCATAGGATTAACGGGTAAAACAAAAAAGAATGTTCTTTTAATCAGCCTAGCATCCTGCATAACAGCTTCGGTATTGTTTTATGTAACTATGATGGTTACAATGGTATTTGCTAAACATGGATATATCTCTCCATTTATGGGGGCATGGTCTCCGGTAATACTTTTTACAATATTAAGTGCATTTTTATTAAAATATTCCAGGACATAGTATGAGTGAAATTTTACAGAATTTTGAAATAAAGCATAAAGACGGAAAAGCAAGAACAGGAATTCTTCATCTTCCGCATGGCGATGTAAGAACTCCGGTTTTTATGCCGGTAGGAACAAATGCAACGGTAAAAGCTGTTCCAAATGATTTTCTTGAAGAAATTGATTTTGATATCATCCTTGCAAATACCTATCATCTTTTTTTGCGGCCGGGTGCCGACTTAATAAAAGAAGCTGGCGGTCTTCACGGTTTTTCAAAATGGAATAAAAATTTTCTTACGGATTCAGGTGGCTTTCAGATATTTTCTTTATCTAAGCTTAGAAAAATTACAGATGAAGGTGCGCGTTTTCAAAGTCACATTGACGGAAGTTATCATTTGTTTACTCCAGAAAATGTTGTTCAGACTCAGGCAAAATTTAATTCAGATATTCAGATGCAGCTTGATGTATGTTCAGCATGGGGCGTAGACCGCAAGGAAGCAGAACGTTCATTAAAAATTACAAGCGACTGGCTTATTCGTGCAAAAAATGAATGGGAAAAACAGCGCGAAGATGGATATAAAGGCTTATTGTTCCCGATTGTTCAGGGAAACTTTTTTGAAGACTTACGAAAGCAAAGTGCAGAATTTGTTTCGTCTTTAGATATGAGCGGAATTGCAATCGGTGGTTTGAGCGTAGGGGAGCCTCCGGAGGAATTCAAAAAGTTTTTGAATTATACGGTTCAGTTTTTGCCGGAAGAAAAAGTAAAGTATGTTATGGGAATTGGAACTCCGGAATATATTTTGGACGCTGTAGAAAACGGAATAGATATGTTTGACTGTGTTCTGCCTACAAGAAATGCACGTAACGGTTCATATTTTACTCATCGGGGAATGCTTAGTATAAAACAGGAACGCTGGATTCATGATTTTTCTCCGCTGGATAGTGAATGTAACTGTAAAGTTTGCCGCACTTATTCCCGAAGTTATTTAAGACATCTTTTTAAAGAGCAGGAAATTCTGAGTTCAATACTTGCAAGTTATCATAATCTGTATTTCTTGAATAATATGCTTAAAGAAATACGAACAGCAATTGAAGAAAACAGATTTGCTCAGTATAAAAAAGATTTTCTTGAAAAATTTTCGAGCGGAGTATAGAGATTTTTTTTGAGGAGCGGCATTATGAAATTTAGAAAAATTATTTTTGCTTTATTTGTTTTTCCTTTTTTTACAATTTCTGTTTATTCGCAGGAAAATCCTGAAGAAAATATAATAGAAGAAAATTCATCAGTTGCCGTAGAAACTAATGAAGAAGAAGCTTCAGAAACTAAAAAAACTGAATCTAAGGTTACTGCTTCAAAACCGGGAAGATCAGAAATTCCGAATTCTAAAAGACCTAAAAAGCCTGACAGCGAAAAAGTAAAGGAAGCAAAGGAAAAAGACGAAAACGATTCTACAGAAAAAGAATATTCGCAGACAATTAAATATGGTCTTCCGTCTGAGCTTTCGGACCTTATAGATAAGCTTATAGAAAATGAAGATCCGCGTTTTTCAGATGATATTTATGACCTTTTTCAGTCTACAAAAAATAAAACCGTTCAGGAAAAAATATTAAAATACTTTACAAAACTCGAAGATCCTTGTATTGAAGATTTTGCTGTTGAAGTAATTAACGACCCGTACGACGAAAAGAACGAAATTGTTTCTGCCTGTTTTCAATATATTTCTGCAGTAAAAACAAAGGAAGCTGTTCCTGCAGTTCTTACTTTAATAGACAGCGAAAATGAAAATTATTTTAATGCGGCAATTGCAACAATCGGAGAAATCGGCGGACCGGAAGAAGCGGTTTATCTTGTTGAATTTCTGGACAGAGATGATTTGAGCGATGCGCAGCGTCAGATTCTTATGAGAACCTGCGGAAAAATGCATGCAGTAGAAACCTGGGATCGCCTTGTTGATATTTTAAATGACGAGGATGAAAACTCTTATGTAAGAATGTATGCCGCTGAAGCTCTCGGCTTAATGGAAAAAAAGGAAAGTGTTCCGGTTCTTGTAGAAGCATTTTCTTCTTCGGATCCGAATCTGCGTCAGTATATTATAAAGGGCCTTTTAAATTTCCCTGATGTTGTAGAAGCAAAAGAAGTCATTATTCAGGGAATTAAAGATGAATACTGGCGTGTAAGACAGGAATCAATAAAGGCTGTTAAAGAAATGAAGTTTAAAGACGCTGTTCCTTATTTAATTTACCGTGCTAAAAACGACAGCGAAAAAGTTATAAAGGAAGAGTCTATTAAAACTCTTGCAGCATTGAATAATTCAGAAGCAAATGATTTTCTTATTGAACAGCTTAAGGATAAAAAGCTTGCAGATGGTACAAAGAAAACGATTGTTGCTGCATTAATTGCCAACGATTTTGCCGGCGAAAAAGAAATCATAGAACTTGCGCTTGAATGTGCGGATGACGATAAACGAAAAGATTTGCGTTATGCAATTGGAAAGGAACTTGCAAAAAAGCCTAAGGCTTCTTATGAACAGGTCTGCTTAAAATTCCTTGCTTCAAAAGATGCAACGACTATCAGTCTTGGCCTTGATATTTACAAGAACAGACATTTTTCAAGTGCAGAAGACGCAATGCGAAGTCTTTACAGCGATAAAAAAACTAACGCAAGTGTAAAATCCCGCATTAAGAAAATGCTCGAAATTGAAGACGAGTAGGGCTCACTTTATTCATACAGTTTATTTACAAGTGCGAGAGACGCATTAATTCTTTCTTTTTCCTCTTTAGAAAACTCAACGTTTTCTTCTATAAGTTTTTCCAAACTTGAATGAGTTTCCAGAAGGGCAGTAGAGAATCCTCTTGAAACCTTGAACCAGTAGCTTCCGTTTCCGTTATTATAAAGCGTTATAAAACCGTATTCCCTGTCTTTTTGTTTTGCCATTGCCGCATGCAAAATCCATTCAAGAGAATCAATGAGCTGTTCTTTTTGAAGCTGTTCAAAAACATTTACATTCATTTTTCTGTTCCACTTTTTTTCCGGAAGCGGATGCAAATCAAGCTGCTTTGCCAGTTCAATAATTAAAGAAAGCTTTTCTCCGTTAAGAATTGTTCCGCCGTCATTAAATTTGATGGTTCCTTTTAATGCACCGCAGGAAGCAAGCTTGCCCTTGTCTTTTTCTGTTAATACTGCGTGAGTAAAATCATCAAGCGGCAATATGGCAGTTTTCTTGCCCTTAATTTTTTTAGTTTCGAATAAATAGCCGCCAAGTGAAAGTGCATTTTCATCCTGAACATTCTTTGAATCATGCTGATTTTTTTTCTCTTTTTTCTTTTGATTCTTTTCCTGGAAGTCAGAAGATAATTTTTCATGGAGAACAGATTTTTTGCAGGCCATAAGGCGTTCAAATAAATCCGGAGAAATTTTATCTAGCATTGGTCTTGTAAGCGGAGAAACACTCATTGCAAAAATTCTGCTTGTCTTTACAATTTCTCCTGCAACAATAAATACAGGATTCTGGCGGAACATAACGCTTCCTGGATGGATGCAGATATGGTCTGCCGTAAGACTCCTGTAATTTTCGCGTCCGGTTCTAACACATACAAACTGAATCATTCCGCTTGCAATACAGCACAAATAATCAGACATGTCGCTGTTTTTACTTGTAATCGGAAGTCCAAGTTTATCTCCGACAATTTCTGTAAGCTGAAGCTTTATGTTTTCAATTTCTGCCATAACGCGTAAATCAAGATAATTTTTTTTGCAGAAATTTTCACGGTTATCTGTCTGAATAAAGGCACGGAAAAGATTCAGATAAGTACAGAAGTCTCCCTGGATATTCTGGAAGCGGTGATGCGCCTTTCTGGCTTCCATTTCTTCGTTTTGCGGTAAAATAAACGGTGAATTGGTAGATAAGAACGAAGCAGCAATTAAAACATCTTCCATGCAGTCCGGATAATGCATAATTGCTTCTACAATAATTCGACTGATTCTTGGTTCAAGAGGGAAGTAAACCATCATGTTTCCAATTGAAGAAAGTGTGTTATCTTCGTCCAGCGCGCCAAGCATATTTAATGTGTCTACAGCGCCTATAATTCCTTCTCTTCCAGGACTTGCTATAAAATCAAAATCATAAAAATCTGTAATACCAAGCTCGCTCATTCGTAAAACAACTTCGCTTAAATCGGTACGGTAAATTTCTTCAGTTGTATATTCCGGGCGGATTTCAAAATCGCGGCGTGAATAAAGACGGTAACAGGTTCCTTCATGCGTACGACCGGCACGGCCTTTTCGCTGATTGCAGGAAGCTTTAGATACCGGAGTTTCTATGAGGCTTGAGGTAAAGGTTCTCGGACTGTAAAAATTCAATTTACATAATCCTGAATCTATTACAGTTGTAATGTCGCTTATTGTAACGGAAGTTTCTGCAATATTAGTTGAGATAACTACCTTTCGTTTGCCTGCGGGCGGAACTTCAAAAACGCGTTCCTGTTCTTCTTTAGAAAGTCGTCCGTACAATGGAAGAATATGCAGCTGTCTTGCAAACGGAGCATGGGAAAGATTATCCAGACAATCCTTAATTATTTTTTCTCCCGGAAGGAAAATTAAAATACCGCCGTCTTCATCGTTATCTAAAACGCGTTCAACTGTGTTTCGTATTTTATTTAAAATGTTATCACAGCCGGCTTGAGTAGCAGTTGTAATGCCGCCCTGAATTGGATCATAAATTACTGTTACTGGATATGTAATTGTATCAATTGAAACAATCGGAGCATTGTCAAAATATTCAGAGAATGCCTGAGTGTTCATTGTCGCCGAGCTTACAATTACATGAAAATCTTTTCGTTCTTTTAAAACTCTTTTTACAAGTCCAAGTACAAAATCAATATTCAGACTGCGTTCATGTGCTTCATCAATCATAAGTACACTGTACTTACTGAGCCATGGGTCCAGCTTCATTTCCTGAAGAAGAATTCCATCTGTCATGATTTTGATGCGGGTATCGTTATTAGTGTAATCTTCAAAACGCATCTTGTAGCCGACGAGCCCGGGGTAAGTTGTGCCTAACTGCTTTGAAATAAATTCACTTACACTTAGAGCGGCAATTCGGCGTGGCTGAGTTACACCAATCATTCCGCTGGTTGCATAACCTGCTTCGTATAAAATAACCGGAATTTGTGTTGTCTTTCCTGAACCTGTCGGGCTTTCTACAATTACAACCTGATTGTTTTCCAGACACTCTAAAATTTTCTGCTTTTGTGCATAGACCGGAAGATTTTTGTAATCAACTGTTACTGCCATTCTATTAAATCCTTTGTTGCTTCTTTATTAATATTTATGCGGCGTTCAATATATTTTGCCCAATTTGTTCGGGGAACGTCGTAAAGATAATTTACAAAATCCTGATTGAGCGGTTTTATAACATATTCATTTGCGGTATTAATGTAGGTTGTTATAAAATAAGGCTCGCATTTTTTAATTTTCATGGAACCGTCTTTTTCTCTGTGCATTGTGACAATGTAAAAAAGTCCGTCGCCGGTGTTATCCCGTTCACTGTTTGGATTTTTTGCGGTAAGTTCAGGTTTTGTTCGCTGACCGCTGATTGTGTTTCCGTTTGCGTACATTATAAGTTTGTCACGGCCGGTTTTTGTATTTATAATAATTTTTCGGTCTTTAATTATATGTGCGTGGTTAGCCCAGACTACATCTGCGCCTGCTTCCAGTAAATCCATGTAATACTGATTCTGTTTTTCGCTGACTACGCGTGTATATTCAGGTTCGCATGTATGAACAGAAATTATAAATAAATCGCATGGATTTGCCTCGTGCAGCTCTTTTGCATATTTAATAAAAGCCTTGCGAGATTCTTCATCGGGTTTTATATAATTAATGTAGTCTGATGAATCGGGGCGATTTAAAAGTTCAGTTATCGGAAGAAAAAGTATTTTCCAACCTTCTGCTTCAAAGTAATTGTAGGTAAGTGCAGAAAGTTTTGAATCTCCGGTCTGTTTTATTCCGGAAAAATAAATATCATTTCCAGACTGTTCTTTTGTGTATTCTGTAATTGCCTGTGTTGTTTTTATTGTTTCAAGAATGCCGTTTTTATACTGATCGTTTGTATGATTATTGCACAGTGAAAAAACGTCAAAGCCGGCGTACGTATTTTTGTGTCATGTTGAAATTTGGATAAGAAGATGCTGCTTTTGTTGTATCAATAGGGGCTTCGATGTTAGCGAAGGCTAAGTCCTGTTCGGTAATAATATCGCGGACATCGCGCCAGATTTTATCATAAGAAGTGATGTAATAGTTTACCGAGTGCGCCATAATGTCGCCGGCAAATAAAAGAGTAATAGTATCTTTGTCGTGCTTTTGGTGATGTGATTCTGTATCGGAAGTTTGTGCGAGCTGCTGGTCTTCTGCAGGTTCTTTAATGATTTGTGAGGTTGTACCGCAGGC
>CAMVBP010000076.1 GCA_947165795.1 uncultured Treponema sp. | reverse complement strand
GGCTTTTGACTCATCCTCAGTATCTTATTCTTGATGAACCAACTCGTGGTATTGACGTTGGAACAAAGCTCGAAATTCAAAAGCTTGTTCTTAAGCTTGCAGAAGAAGGCGTTAGTGTTACCTTTATTTCATCGGAAATTGAAGAAATGCTTTCTGTATGTCAGAGATTAATCGTTATGCGTGACCGAAAAATTGTTGGTGAACTTAAAGATGACCTTTTACGTTCTGATGTAATTATGCAAACTATTGCGGGAGGAAAAGCACAAAATGGCTAATAAAATTTTTGATAAAGTAAAGAAAGTCTTCCAGTCGCAGCTTGCAATTCCGCTTATTGCACTGATTGTTCTGGTTATTTTTAATCTTATTCGAGATCCCGGGTTCTTTTCTATTATGATTAATAAGAACAACCTTGGTAATACAGTTCTTACAGGAAATCTTATAAGTATTTTGAACGGTGCTTCGGAGCTTGTAATTCTTTCTATAGGAATGACTCTTATTACCTCTGCAACAAAAGGACAGGATATTTCCATTGGTGCTTTATCTGCAATTGCTGGTTCTATGTTTGTTAAGATTCTGCGTCTGGGAAGTATTAATGCAGGAACTATTATCCTTGGTCTTATTGTTGCATGTATTGTAGCAGTTCTTTTCTGTCTGTTTAATGGAACTCTTATTGCAAAGTTCAATATTCAGCCGATGATTGCTTCTTTAATTCTGTTTACTGCAGGACGTCCAATTGCTTACTGGATTAATGGTGGTGCAAGTCCTAGTGTAGAAAGCAATCTTCTTAAGTATATGGGAAGTTTTATTCCTCATGTTCCAATTCCAACTCCTATTCTTACAGTTATAATTTTTACTATTCTGGTAAATCTTCTTTTGAAGAAAACAACTTTAGGTCTTTACATTCAGGCTGTAGGAATTAATGAGCGCGCTGCTAAATTAAATGGAATTAATCCAACTGTATGGAAATTTGCAGTATTTATTATACTTGGTATCTGCGTTACTATGGCAGGTTCTATGAGCGTTTGTAGAACTGGAATTATTAACCACGAAACAGTACTTATAGATATTGAAATGGATGCTATTCTTGCAGTTGCAATTGGTGGAAACTCACTTGGTGGCGGTAAGTTCAAGCTTTCTGGATCAATTCTTGGTGCTTATATTATTCAGGCATTAACAACTACTTTGTATTCCATGAAGGTTCCTTCAACAGCTGTAAAAGCATATAAAGCTATTGTAATTATTGTAATAGTTGTTGCCGGCTCTTCTGTAGTTAAAGCATGGATTAAACAGTTAAAGAATCTGATTCTTTCAAAATTCAATAAAAGAGTAGTGGAGGCTAGATAATTATGGCAAATATTTTTACAAATCTTTTTGGAAAGAAAGAAAATAGACAACCACTTTCAAATACATCTCTTTTGCTTACAATTACAATCTGTACTTTCGTAGGAATGTATTTACTTGCAATGATTATCTGGGGTGGAGGATTTTTGAATCCACAACAGTTCCTTGATTTGTTTAATAACAATGCATATCTTATTGTTGCTGCGTGTGGTCTTACAATTGTAATGATTACTGGTGGAATTGATATTTCGGTCGGTGGTTCAATCGCGCTTATTACTATGGCTTCTGTAGTATTTATGGAAGATAAAGCTGGTGGAATCTTCAGTTCAATAGTAATTTCTCTTGGAATTGGTCTTGCAATGGGAATTATACAGGGATACTTTGTTTCGTTCCTTAAGATTCAGCCTTTTATTGTTACTCTTGCAGGAATGTTCTTTACCCGCGGTATGACAACTGTAGTAAGTACAGCTCCACGTACAGCAAATAACGAGCTATTCCTTGCTCTTAAGGATTTTTATATTGATATTCCTTTCCTTGGTACATGGGCTCGAAACGGTAACTGGATTCCGGCTTACATAGAAGTTGGTGTTGTTATAGCGCTTTTAGTAGTTCTGCTTTTATGGGCTATGCTAAAATGGACCCGCTTTGGCCGCAACCTCTACGCAGTTGGTGGAAATTCAGAAAGTGCCCTTATGCTTGGTATTAACGTTCGAAGAACTCAGTTTATTGCATATATTTTATGTGGTGTTTTAGCTGGTATAGCAGGTTTCTGTTATCTGCTTCATACAGGTGCAGGAAATGCTTCAAGTGCTACAGCTGCAGAAATGCAGGCAATTGCTTCATCAATTATCGGTGGAACTTTGCTTAGCGGTGGTGTAGGTAGTGTTGTTGGAACTATGTTTGGTGTAATGTCTCTTAAGACAATTAATAACATTGTAGTTGCTGCAGGTTTACGCGAACCATACTGGCAGAGTATTACAACCGGTCTTATGCTTGCATTCTTTATCGTATTGCAGAGTGTAATTCTTTCTCAGAGAAAAAAGAAACTGGGAAATATGGCGGGTTAGGTCGGCAAGCGTAGCTTGCCTCTGAGCCGTTCTTTCGATAATCCTAAAACGACCCTTTCGGCTCGTTTTTTAACGGATTTTCGATTTTAGGCTTTTTCAACACTCAGCTTATATTCACGGGGCGAAAGTCCCGTGTTTTTTTTGAATATATAGCTGAAGTAGTGAGGATCAGAAAATCCACATTCGTAAGCTATGTCGTACCCCTTCATGTCTGTTTCGCGCATAAGCCGTTTTGCATTTTCCAAACGAACGTTCGTAAGGTATTCAATAAATGTAGTTTTGCATTCCTGAGAGAAAATTGTACTGAAGTGATTCGGACTAAGACAGACAGCTTCTGCGACTGTAGTTAAAGTTGTGTTCTGGTCTGCGTAGTTTTCTTCAATAAAGCGCTTAGCCTTTAAAATTACATCAGCATATTTTCCTGTTACCTTAGAATCCCGGAATTCAAGGGCAAAGTTTAAAACCTGTTCAAGAGTTTTTGTAAAACGGGTTTCATCAGATACTGCATCGTCAATAAATTTTCTCTGTAAAATTTCGGGTTTAAGCTCTTTTATATTTCCACCAAGTTTTTCTACCAGTTTTGATACTGCAAAAATTAAATCTACAAGCAGATAGGACGCGAATACACTAAACTGTTCCGGATTCTTTTTAATAAGCTCCATTGATTCTTCTATTATGCTCTGAACGTCGCCCTTTGCGGCATATTTTAATTTATCTACGAGAGGATCTCCTTCTTTTATATCCAGAAGGGTTTCATTGTTTTCGCTTAGGGAAATTTCCGCAAGATCATCCGAACTGATAATTCTGTTTTCTTTGTTTTGACGATTCGCTTCCAGAATTTTTTTTGCATCTTCATATGAAACCTTAAGCTGAGAAAGATGTTCTACGGTTTTTCCTATTGCTGTGAGTACGGTACAGTCTTCATTTTTTGTAGCAATGTGGCTTATTGTTTCTGCGGCGCGGAAAATATTATCGTCAAGTTCATTTTGTGAGCTTCCTTTAAAAATGCATACTAAAAGATTTGTATGATGAAAGAAAGAAACTGCTTCGTTAATTGCGGAAGAATAGGAGTTTAAAAGCGAACATGCTTCCTGTTGATTCTGGTTATTTCCTGAAATGCTTTCTATGCGGCTAATAAGAACCTTGTAGTATCTTGAAATTAAATTAATTCCAAGTTCACTGCATTTCTGCATTAAATTATTTGTGTCTGCTTCGCCGTGAACAAGATTATTCAAAAAATCTTTTTTTATAAGTGCTTCCTTTGATTTTAATTCTTCCTTCATTTTAGAAATGTCAGAAAGCTGTTTTCGTTCTTTATCAATTTGTGCGGCGGTTTTGTTTAGACTTGTAATAAGTTCTTCAGGAGTAAATGGTTTTAAAAGATAATCTTCAATTCCAATGGAAATAGCTTTTTTAGCATAATCAAATTCATCGTGTCCGCTTAAAATAATAATTTTAATCCAGGGCTGCGTCTGCTTGATAGCCTGCGCTAACTGTAGTCCGTCCATAAAAGGCATTTTTATATCTGTAATAAGAATGTCCGGTTTAATTTCATGAATCATTGAAAGGGCAATTTCTCCATCCGTAGCCTCGCCTGCAAATGTAAAGCCGCTGCCTTCCCAGTCAATTTTGGAACGGATTCCTTCCAGTACAATAGGTTCATCATCAACTGCAAAAACGCTATACATTTATTCCCCCTTCTGTAACCGGAATAATAAATGAAATTTTACTGCCTTTTCCAGATTCAGATTCAATAATAAGTCCTTCTGTCTGGTCTCCATAATAAAGCTTTAATTTTTTATTTACATTATAAAGTCCATAAACGGAAGATAGTTTTTCTGAATCTTGAGCTCCGGTTCGTAATTCATTTCGTACCTGCCCAAGTCGTTCTTCGGTAAAGCCGGCTCCGTTATCTTCAACAGTAAATTGAATTTTTGAATGAGCATCATCTGTATAATGAACGCTTACCTTTAATTCTCCACGACCGCGCTTATTTTTTATTCCATGATAAATTGCGTTTTCAACAAGCGGCTGAAGAATCAATTTTATCATTTTTACATCCATTAAAGATTCATCAGCATCAATTGAATAATTTAAAATATCTGCATAACGGATTTTTTGAATGGTCAAATAATTTTTAATGTGATCGAGTTCCTGAGAAATTGTAATCCATTCATGACCGCGGCTGAGCGAAATACGAAGGAAGTCAGAAAAGGCCTTTGTAATTTTTACAACTTCATCTGTATGCTCTTCTTCTGCAAGCCAAACAATTGTATCAAAAGTGTTGTACAAAAAGTGCGGGGTAATCTGAGCCTGAAGGGCTTTCATTTCTGCCTTCTGAAAATTCTTCTGTTCCTCCATATTTTTTTTAATCAGGACATCAATCTGTTCAGTCATGGTGTTCAGGTTTCCTGCAAGGGTATCAAGTTCATCAACATGAGGAATATCGATTCGCGCAGTAAGGTCTCCGTTTGCAACTTTTGTAGAAAGTTTTTCCATGTCTGCAATCGGTTTTTGAACTGCACCTGATACAGTTATAAAGCTGTTAATAGAAATTATAATTGCAAGAACTGTAATAATAATTTGAATTGCCGTAAGAATAATTGAAGTATTTCTAAGCGATCGGTTTGTCTGGTTTGCGTATTCAATTTCAGTAACGATAAAATCATTCATAATATCTGCAAAGAGAGAAGTTATCGTTCTGATTTCATCCAAAGTTGCTTCGTTTTGAGTTACAAGACTTCCTGTTTTCATTTTGGAAATCAGCATATCAACATTTCGTCTAAGTGTAGTGTAGGCTCTGTTTGCAACTTCAAGTTTTCCGCGGCTTTCTTCATTTTTGTTGGTTAGAAGCATGAGTGAAAGCCCGGAAAAAATACTATCCAGCATTTTATTATGATCTGCAGATTCAATTTCTTTTTTACCGCAGATTATATTCCATAATTCAGCAGGAACATCATTTTTAGCAATTGAACTTATTCGGTTTGCCGTACTTACATTTGAAATTATCTGGCTGTACTGTTTAGTATGAATTTGAAAAACTACAACAGAATAAACAGAAGGAATCAGCGTAATAAAAAGGAGAAATATATAAGTTATAAGAAGAGTTTTTCTGAGGCTACGCTTCAATTCCAGCCTCCGTTAATAACCACGCGGCTCATATTTAGAAAAGTCATCATTTTCTGTAAAAACGGTTTCGGTGTTGTATGTTATTCGGGGAATTGGATTTCCTTCGGCAATTTTCTTTACAAGTTCCATAAGCTTTGGGCCAAGGTTTGGATTACATTCAACGACACAATTGAGCTTGCCTTTAGTCAGTGCATCTATAGATTTTTGTTCTGCATCAACGCTTATTATAATTGTGTTTTTTGTATTAACTCCAAAATTTTCTATTGAATCGAGCATGCCGAGCGTCATTGAATCATTATGAGAATATACGACATCAATTCTTTCATTTTCAAAAAAGAGTCCGTCTTTTCTTCCGCTTTTTGTAATAAGATTTTCTGCAATTTCTTTTCCACGTGAACGCAGAAAGTCTCCGTCTTCGGTATGAATAATATGGAATTTAGGATTTACTTCAATTATTTCACGGAAGCCTTTTGCACGGTCCCGTACAACAGAAGAATTTTCTGTTCCGGACATTTCATAAATATTAATGGTGCTTGTTCTGTTTTTGCATTTATTTACAAGAAAGCGTGCTGCGCGCCGGCCTTCTTCCAGACCGTCTTCTCCAAGAAATCCTGCATAGAGTGAAGGATCTGCATTTATCTGGCGGTCTACAAGAATAACAGGAATTCCGGCTTCTTTTGCTTCGGTTAGAACATTGTCCCAGCCGTCTTCAACAATCGGAACAAATGCAATTACATCTACCTGATAAACTATAAATGAGCGAATGGCCTTTAATTGATTTTCCTGTTTTTGCTGAGCATCATCAAAGATTATCTGAATATCATTTTCTTCGGCGGCTTCAAAAATTGACTGAGTATTTCTTGTTCGCCAGGCGCTCTCTGAGCCTATTTGTGAAAACCCCAGGATAAGCTTGTTTTCCTTTGGTTCCGGACTTTTTTTATCATTTTTTCGTGTAATAATAAGAAATGTTAATAAAAAAACTATTGTTACTGCGAAAATTATAATAGAGAGAATTTTTTACAATCAAATGAACATATAAAAAAATATGCTGAACGAAACATCATTTTGTTCGTCTTTTTTTATTTTTCCTTTCATAAATCTATTTTATTTTAAAGCCGAAATATTATGAAGTCAACAAAAAAGCGGCTGAAAATCAGCCGCTTTTTTTCATAATAATTTATTTCAAATTGTTTCTAAAAAACTTTCTGAAAATTATAATCTGGTTCTGATTGCTTCGATAAACTTCCATGAATCGAGAACTTCTTTTGCAGCCGGTTCTGCAATGCGTGCAATATCGCCTGTCATATAGCCTTCTTCGATTGTCTGAAGAGTTGCTTTTTCAAGACGTTTTGCAAAGTCTACGAGATCCGGAGTTCCGTCGAGTTCACCGCGTTTTGCAAGAGCTCCTGTCCATGCAAAGATTGTTGCTACAGGGTTTGTTGAAGTTTTTTCGCCTTTAAGATAGCGGTAATAGTGCTTCTGAACAGTTCCGTGGCTTGCTTCGTATTCAAAGTTTCCGTCCGGGCTTACGAGTACAGAAGTCATCATTGCAAGTGAACCGCATGCGCTGGCAATCATATCACTCATAACGTCGCCGTCGTAGTTCTTTGTTGCCCACATGAATCCGCCTTCGCTTCTCATTACGCGAGCTACAGCATCATCAATTAATGTGTAGAAATATTCAATTCCAGCTGCTTCGAATTTTGCCTTGTATTCTTCGTCGAATACTCTCTGGAAAATTGCCTTAAAGTTTCCGTCGTAAGTTTTAGAAATTGTATCTTTTGCACCAAACCAAACGCTGATTTTTCTATCAAGTGCATATGTAAAGCAGCAGCGTGCAAAGCTTTCGATTGAGTTATCAAGGTTATGAATTCCCTGAATAATTCCAGGTCCCTTCATATCCATAATAGTTTTGCGGATTTCTTTTCCGTCTACTCCGGTAAATACAAGTTCTGCCTTTCCTGCTGTAGGACATTTGATTTCGCAGTTTTTATAAACATCACCATAAGCATGGCGTCCAAGAACTATTGGCTTTTTCCAGCAGCTTACTGTTCCGTGAATATTCTTAACAAAAATCGGCTCACGGAAAACTGTACCATCAAGTTCTGCACGGATTATTCCGTTTGGACTTGGAGTAAGCTGTTTAAGTTTGTATTCTTCTACGCGTGCCTGATTAGAAGTGATTGTAGCGCACTTTACACCAACATGAAGTCTTTTAATTGCATCGGCTGCAGCGTAAGTAATTTTGTCGTCTGAATCATCGCGGCTTTTAAGTCCTAAATCAAAATATTCAGTCTTCAAATCAACATAAGGTAAAAGAAGTTCATCCTTTATAACCTTCCACAAAACTCTGGTCATCTCATCGCCGTCAAGTTCAGCGATTGCATTTTTCATCTGTATTTTTGCCATAATGAGAGATATTATATAGAAAAAAGATTAGTAATTCAATCTAAAATCTTCTGAGAGGGCATTCAGAAATCTTAATTTTTTTGCAAAGCTCCTTGCAGTCTGTGGCTTCAAAATAATCCGAAAGAACTTCTTTTGTAACACGTGCCTGTGGACCAATGCAAATTTCTTCAAAAAGATTTGTATAAGGAATGTTCATTTTCTGACAAACTTTTTTAAGATTCAGAATATAATATTTTTTGATATTTGTTTCTTCAACAAAAAAATGAGGTTCACCAAGATATTCATTAACATTGTAGGGAAGAGAAACAAGCCTGTATTCTTTTTCACTTATAAAAGAAGGATGCTTAAAAAGTGGTGAACTTGAAATTAGTCTGTTAAAAACTTCGTGAGTTTTTTCATTACTGCAGTTATTTGAATTTGCATTGCTTTCGTGAATCAAGCTGGAAATTTCTTTTACAATTTCCAGTTCATCGCAATTACGCGAATAGTTTACACGGCAAAGAGGAGTTCGTCCTTCTTCTCCTATTCGCGATAAAAGCTCTTTATTAAAAGCAATGCAAACTCCCATTCCGTTTTTTGCGTAGCGGGACCATTGAGCAGCATCATCTGCATATTCACTGAAGCACGCTGCATAGCTCGAAAGCTTATCAAAGTCCTTCAGGTTATCAGAGAAAAGCTTTTCCATACAGTCATATTCAGATTCCTTAAGCTGCTTTTTTACGGCAATCTTAAGCTCTTTTATAAAATACTGCATTTCTTCCCTGTCATTCATGCGGCGCAGATTCCAAAGCCAGATTTCTCCGTTTGTAATTATTCCGCGCATTGCATTAAAGTCAGTATAGTGGTAAAGCTTTTCTGTGTTTTCTATACAGCTGCTGCTCATTTTTTTAGATTGATGTTCCTTTTTCTTCGTTCTTCTTCTGAACGTATTCAATGAACTCTTCAATCTTCATTGTCTTCTGTTCAAGACCGCTCGACTGGCGGAAGCGTACTGTTACAGTTCCTTCCTTCTTTTCGTTCTCGCCGACAATCAGAATATAAGGAGACTTATGTTCCTTTGTGATTGTCTTAATCTTGTTTCTCATGTTCTCTGTAGAAAGATAAGCGTTAGAGCGGATATCTGCTGCAGTAAGAGCATCATTAACAAGCTTAGCGTAATCATCAAAATCATTTGTAACAGGAATAATTGCTGCCTGCTCAAAAGCGAGCCAGGTAGGGAAGTTTCCTGCAAAGTTTTCAATGAGGATACCAAGGAAGCGCTCGAAAGAACCGAGAATAG
>CAMVBP010000075.1 GCA_947165795.1 uncultured Treponema sp. | reverse complement strand
AACCGCCTATACAACCAGAAAAAATAAGAAGAACGGTTTCTACAAGAATCATTAAAGAAAGCTTTCCTCTCTTCATTCCTATAGCTTTATAAATTCCAATTTCGTTTATTCTCTTCATAATAATTACGCGGAATGTACTAGCAACTCCAACAACAATTATTACAATCAGCATTACGATAATAAAGGCAGAAACAAGATTCATTGCATCTATAACGACCTTTAAAGATTCAAGATTTGCATCCAGCTTTATAAGTGCATAAACAGGATTAAAATTATCATCTTCATCATAATATTCAATTTCAGACTGAGAACTAAAGAAATCATATTTATCTTCTACAATCGGGAACATATTAAATGATTTTTCAAGCTCTTTCTGATAATTTGCAATCTGTTTTGCTGAAGGTTCACCGTTTTTTAATGTTATACAGATTCTGTTGCTCCAGTTAAGCGGATATTTATCTGCTGTTTTCAAAAAATCTATATCCATATAGCTTGTATACATCCCGAAGAAAGATGAATCTACGAAAATTCCTTTAACAATAACTTCGAGAGTATCTGTTGCGCCTTCACGGTTTGTCAAAAGGAAAGTAACGGAATCGCCGCAATGAACAGCAAGTGTGTCTGCAATCTTTTCAGAAATTAAAATTCCGTTTGTGCCTTTTAAATTTTCAGCACTTCCCTCTTTGTAATTCAAGGTCTTAAAAATATCAGCCTCTGCATCAAAATCTACGCCTTTTGCCATTCTAAGCCGAACTTCCATTCCTTCAAAATACAGAGCCGCATAAATAGGGTCAAAATTATAACGTTCAACTACAAGATCATTAGGAAAAACTGATTTTACGATCGCTAAATTTTCTTCTCCGTTAAACTGATTGTTATAATAATCGCCGCCTACAAACTGAAAATCTCCGCCGTAATAAACTTTTGCCTTGTATTTAAGCGAAGAAATCATTCCGGTAATTACAGACTGCGTAAATAAAGAAATTGCAACTCCAAAAATACAGACAATAAACAGGGAACGATATTGTTTTCTTCTATAAACTAATGAGCGCAATCCCATCTTTATAGCATCTTTCATTATCTTACCCCCATCATTGCTTTAACAGGGCTTACTTTTAATGCAGTAACAACCGGATATGCCCAGCCAATTACTCCAAGAAGAATTACAAGACCAATCTGTTTAAGAATATTTGAAAATGTTATAAAGATTTTTAAATCTTTTGAACCGAATAACTGAACTAAGAAGCTGTTTGTAAAGGAAATATGAGCACCAGTTAAAATACGGGCAAGAATGAAGCCCATTAAAATACCAATTATTCCGCTTGTAATAGTCATCATAAAAGTCTCTGCAAGAAGCTGTGTAGAAATGAATCTTTTTTTGGCACCAATTGCACGCAGCGTTCCAATTTCATTTGTACGGTCAAGAACCTTAATTACGAGCGAATTTGCAACGACAATAAAGCCTGCAATTAAAAGAATAAAAATTCCTATATTAAAAATTAATCTTAACCAGTACAGATACAATGCTGAGCTTCCTGCGGCGTGGCGCCAGTCTGCGGCTTCTACAGGCCAGCCATTTTTGCGGAAAATCCTATTCAATTTATTGATTGTCGCTTTTGCTTTTTTAGGATTCTCAAGACATACTAAAAGGAAATTCCAGGAATTACTATATTCATAATCTTCTGTAATTTCTTCAACTGCGAATGTTTCTTCCGGTTCCGGCAGCTCTTCTTCAAAAATGGCATCAGAATCTTCTGCATCATCAAATAAAGTAGTCCAGTCCAGATCATCATCCAAAAGACTGGTTTTTTCTGCAGAAAGATTTTCTACAGCAGATGAAGAGGAAGAACCTAAATCAAGAAGAGAACGCAGGGTTGCGGCATCTACAAGTGCAAAGCGTGAAAAGATTTCGTTGTCAGTTCTGTAATCAAGCACAGCTGTTACAGGAACCGCACGGATTCTGAAATATGAACCGTCTGAATAAGAAAACTGAACAACGTCACCAACTTTAACGCCCCATTTTTCTGCAACGACTTCGGGCATCATAATTCCCTTTTCGCCGTCTACAAATGTATGACCTTCTATAATTTTAATGGAAGACATGGCTTCCAGATAATCGTCGCCGTCAATTCCAAAAAGATAAATTGGAGACATTACATCTTCATATTCCATGCGGACAATACCGGAAATCTGACCAAGAATTGCTTTGGTATCTGAATTTTCCTTTACCGTCTGATAAACTTCCGTATAAGGAACAAGATTTTCTATTTCTGAAAATTTACCTGTAAAAGGATTTTCGTCTCCAAAAAGACTGTATTGAACTCCGTTTTTAGGTCTGATTAGAACATCACCTGTAAAGCTTGAAACAAAGCTGTTCTGAACGCCATATTCTGTACTGTCAAAAATTGCATTCGCAATGCAAAAAAGAGTAATTGCAAATGACATGAATAAAATAATTACGATAGAACTTTTTCTGGATATGACATTTCTGTAAGCAAGCTTTAAAATCATTTTATACTTTCCGACTATTCGATTATTATATCTATTGTATAGAATTTAATGATTTTGTTCTATACTATTTATTTTCTCCCATGGAAACAAAAATTTTCATTTATTGACTACAATAATTCTATATGTTAAAATATTTCATTAAAATATCGTTTCCTTATAACTTAAGGAAAGAACTTCAAGGATTATTTAAAATGAAAAAAAATACTGCTTACACAATTGGTGCTGTAATAGTACTGCTTATCTGTGCGTTCTGTTTTGTCGCACTTCCTGCAATCACAAGTTCACCTTCACAAGGAAGCATTCCTGTTTTTGGAAGCTACAATGGACGTGAAATCAAATATGAACAGGATTCTGATCTCTTTAGCGTAATAGCTCAGGACATGAAGATTTATGAATATCAGAATGTACAGATTACTCCAAAAATTCATAAGTCAACTTTCCAAGAAGCATTCCAGACAATCGCCCTTAAATATGCTTATGAAGATTTTGTAAGTTCTACTGGTTATATTGTGCCAAACTCTGTACTTACAAAGAGACTTATTGATGAATATTATTCAGATAACGGAGTATATTCTTCAGAAATCTACAAACAGGTTCCAGACAGCGACAAGATAAAAATCAGAAAGGCAACAGAAGAAACTCTTTATACTTCACGCTTCTATGACGATTTCTTTGGTTCAGATGAACTTGTTGGAACAGATGCTCTTTACGGAATAAAAGAATCTGATGCAGAATTAGACTTCCTTAAAGCTTTTGATTCTGAAAAACGCGGATTCGATATGGCAATTTTTAATTTGAGCGACTTCCCTACAGAAGAAAAAGTAAAATATGCAAAAGACCACAGTTCATCATTTATCGTATATGATCTTTCAATCATTACTGTAAAGGATAAGTCTACAGCTCAGACAATTTCTAAGAGACTTGCAAATAACGAAATTACATTTGAAGACGCAATTTCTGAATATGCTACAGAAAAGCCTTTTACAAATACAGAAGGAAAATTCAACGGAAAATATCAGTATCAGCTTGAATTTACTTTGAACGACAAAGCTGATCTCTCAAAGATTTCTGATCTTCCAATTGGAGTTCCTAGTGAAGTTATTCAGACTGTATACGGTTATTCAATTTACAAGCATAATTCATTAAAGACTCAGCCAAATTTTGAAGACGATTCTGTTATCTTTGATATTAATTCATACATTAATAACTATGAAAGAAACTATATTGAAGATTACTTTATTGAAAAAGGAAAAGACTTTGCCGCTAACTCTAAAGGATTGGATTTTGCAGAAGCATGTGCTATTAACGGTGCAGAATATGTTCAGCTTGCTCCATTCCCATTGAACTACGGAAATCTTGAAATTGCAGGAAAATTGAACACAAGCATTGAATCACTTGCTTATGAAGCAAAGGATGAAAACTTCCTTACAACTGCATTCTCACTTTCTATGAATGAGTTCTCTTCTCCAATTTTAGCTGGCGACAGTATTATCGTTTTGAAGTATACAACAGAAGAAAAAGCTGATGATTCAACATTTGCAATTTCTGCTTTACAGAATTACGATTCATCAGATATAAACAATGCTATTTTCAAGAGCGATAAATTTAAGAATAACTTTGGTGAAGTTTACAACAAATATTTCACTGAAAATTAATTAATTTGGAAAATATGATTGATCAACAAAAGCCCTGCCTCGTACAAGCGAAACAGGGCTTTTCTGTTTCTTACAGGGAAAGATTTCTTTATTCAAAATACGATCCTCAAAAAAATATAATTAATCTGATTAATAATCTTGAGGTTCTGGAAGGAACAATTTTTTTAATTTTTTCACCCTGCCTCTTCTACGGACTTGAAGACTTAAAAAACAAATTAAAAAATAACTGCTTAATTTTTGCCTGCGAAAAAGATGAACTCTTATATAATTTTTCAAAAGAAAATTCTGCTTCAAATAAAAATGAAATTCCATTTTTAAACGGTGCAGAACTTTTAAAACTTCCTGAAAAAATTAATGAACTTTGCAAATCGGGAAAATATAAAAGAATTGTCCGTATTGATTTTTCTACTGGAATACAATTCTATCAGGAATTTTACAATAAACTGGAAGAAAGCTGCAAAAACATTATTCAAACCTTCTGGAAAAATCGCGTTACTTTAATTAAGTTCGGAAGAAAATACTGTTCCAATCTTTTTAAAAATTTAAAACTTTTACCGGAAACAACTCCTATCGAAGCGTATTTTAATTCAATCGAAAAACCGATTATTGTTTTTGGAGCCGGCGAAAGTATAGATTATTATTTTGAAAAAAACTCGGATTTAGACTTTTCTGATTTTTTCATTCTTTGCGCCGATACAGCTTTACGTCCGCTTTTAGACAGGAAAATTAAAGTAGACGGAGTTTTTATAGAAGAAGCCCAAAGCGTTATTTTAAAAGCCTTTATAGGCTGCAACGCAGAAAAAAATGATTTTCACATTTTTGCAGGTTTATCTTCGGCATCGCAATTATCGAACACGTTTCCTCAAAAAAATATTTCCTATTTTTCAACTGAATTTACCGACTTACATATTTTCCAGACACTTAAAAACAATAACTGTCTGCCGCCGCAGAATCCTCCATTTGGTTCTGTAGGACTAACAAGTGTTTATTATGCACTTAAATTCAGAAAGAATGAAAATATTCCGGTTTATGTCTGCGGCCTTGATTTTTCATTTTCTGTTGGAAAAACACATGCAAAATCAACTCTTGCAAATATTCTCAGGCTGCAGTCTTCTACAAGAATTAATAACATTCAGAATATTGCTTCTTCTTTCAGCTACGGAAACTCGTATGAATCTGGAAAAGATAATAAAAAAATAATTTCAACTCCTACCCTGCTTTCTTATGCACAAAGCTTTAATGCATTTTTCTCTTCTGAAAAAAATCTTTATGACTGTTCAGAAAAAGGAATTAAACTTCAGATTGAACAGAAATTTCCGGAAAGTCTTTCGCCTGAAAAAACAAATGAAAAAATAATTAAAGCTTCCGGCACAGAAAGTTTTTCACAGAAAAACGATTATTCAAAAATTAATAAAATAATTCAGAATGAAAAAAATGAGCTTAGTGAATTATTAAATCTTCTTACAAAAAAATCAGAATTATCCGAAGAGGAACTAAAAAATAAAATTGAAAAGCTCGCCGCTGAAAAAGAATATCTTTATCTTTATTTCCCGGACGGCTACTGTTTTTCTTACAATCAGTCTTTCTTGAACCGTCTGAGAACACAAATAGATTTCTTCCTTAAAATAATGTAAGGCTAAGAATCCTCATTTTCCTTTAAAACAGCAAGGAATGCACTCTGAGGAAGTTCAACATCACCAATCATCTTCATGCGCTTTTTTCCTTCCTTCTGCTTTTCCAAAAGCTTTCTTTTACGGGTAATATCACCGCCGTAACATTTTGCAAGAACGTCTTTACGAACAGGATTTACAGTTTCTCGTGCAATAATCTGTCCGCCAATTGCACCTTGAATTGCAACCTTAAACTGCTGGCGTGCAATTTCTCCCTTTAAGCGTTCACAAACTTTTCTTGCCCTGTCAACAGCATTCTGACGGAAAGTAAGAAGAGAAAGCGCATCCACAGGTTTACTGTTTATAAGAATATCTACTTTTACAAGGTCTGTAGGTCTGTAACCAATAACTTCATAATCAAAAGAAGCATAACCGCGGCTATAACTTTTCAAGCGGTCATAAAAATCAAAGAGAACTTCGGAAAGAGGCATTTCATAAGTAAGCTCAACACGTTTTTCATCAAGATACTGCATGTTTGTCTGAACGCCGCGTTTTTCGGTACACAGAGAAATAATTGAACCAAGATACTCGGCTGGAGTAATAATAGAAGCCTTTATATAAGGTTCCTCTGCATCACGAATTCTTCCCTGAGGATATTCAGACGGATTATCAATAAAAGTTTCTTCGCCGCTTGATAAATGAAGCTTGTATCTAACGGAAGGTGCCGTAAAAATAACTGCCTGATCAAAATCGCGTTCAAGACGTTCCTGAATAATTTCCAGATGAAGAAGTCCTAAAAAGCCGCAGCGGAAGCCGTTTCCCAAGGCAATCGAATTATCTTTTTCAAAAATAAGGCTGGCATCGTTAAGCTTAAGCTTTTCCATACTTTCCTTTAATTCTTCATAATCATTGGAATCCATAGGATAAATAGAAGAATAAACAACAGGCTTAACTTCCTTAAAACCAGGCAAAGGTTCGCTTACAGGATCGTTTGCAAGAGTAATTGTATCGCCGACTTTTACATCACTTACAGTTTTTACGCCCGAAATTATATAACCTACATCTCCTGCTTCCAAAACGCCGGTTTCTTCATAATTGATTTTAAATATTCCTATCTGTTCTACTTTATAATCTGCACCACTTGCCATCATGCGAATCATATCGCCGGTTTTAATTTTTCCTTCCATTACACGAACATGGACAATAACTCCACGATAAGCATCATAATGACAGTCAAAAATAAGAGCTGCTGCTTTTCCATTTGGATCGCCGGTTGGAGCCGGGAACTTTGTTACAATTGCTTCCATCAGCTCATCAATTCCTTCGCCTGTTTTTGCAGAGACACACATAGCATCCTGCGAATCCAGACCAAGTTCTTTATCTATCTGATTTTTGCAGGAAGGAATGTCGGCCGAAGCGAGATCAATCTTATTAATTACCGGAACCATTGTTAAATCATGTTCCAGCGCCATATACATATTTGAAACAGTCTGGCTCTCTACACCCTGAGTTGCATCAATTAATAAAAGTGCACCTTCGCAGGAAGCAATAGCACGGGAAACTTCATAAGAAAAGTCCACATGGCCCGGAGTATCAACGAAATTCAATTCGTAATCGTGACCGTCTTTTGCATGATACGGAATTGTTACGGCCTGGCTTTTTATTGTAATTCCGCGCTCGCGTTCAATATCCATATTATCAAGAATCTGATTAACCATTTTGCGGTCATCAATAATTTTAGCTTTCTGAATAAGTCTGTCGGATAAAGTAGATTTTCCGTGATCAATGTGAGCAACTATACAAAAATTTCTTTTATATTTCATTTCAGTCATAATTCATCCTTGCGGCAAAAAGCCAGATTAAAAAATATATGGACTATCCAATTGAGTCTGCATTACCATTCCCACATCCAAAAAGCCCTTTACTTTTCTTTTTGCATAAATCTGAGCATACAGCATGCCGTTAGTTTTATCAATCTGAATAGCACTAATTGTAATTACATCATCATTAGAAAAATGAAGCTCTTCTGCAGAAGTATTTTTCATAACATCTTTAACAACAAATGTTCTTCTATTAAGTTCATCTGCACTTGCAAGTTTCATTCCAAAAAGCGGATAAAAAGCATTGGAAATATAATCCGATTGATAAATGCTTTCTACAGGATTTTCCGGCCGCTCTTCAAGATATACATTTACGCTTTCCGGAATAAAATTTTCTCCGTCTTTTTTATCATAATCAAAAGTTAAGATAGTTCCAGGTTCATAAGAAAGCATTAAATATTGAAAATCTTCAAGGCTTGTGATTGGCTTTCCGGAAACAGCCTTTATAACATCACCTTCTTTTAATCCGGCAAGATGCGATGGAGTTCCCGGCATTACATATAAAACTTCAAGTCCTGATTTATTTGATTTACTTTTAAATGTCTTTCCAAAAGCACCGATCCATGGATGTATAATTTGATTTTCATTGTATAAAGCTGCAAGCTCCTGCTTTAAATATTCTACAGGAATTGCAAAATTTAATCCCTGATACTGAAGCATGCCTGCAAAAATAATTGCCTGAACATTCATATTTTCGTCAATTAACGGCCCGCCTGAATTTCCTGAATTAACTGCAGCATCTATCTGAAAAACATTTCCGAGCGTAAGAAGTTTTCTGTCCGAAGAAGAAACAATTCCTGAAGTTAAAGTTCCTTCAAGTCCTACAGGAGAACCGATTGCAAGAACTCTGTCGCCAACCGAAAGTTCACTGCTGCTTCCAAGGTTCAAAACATAATTTGGTTCCAGTTCAACCTTTAATAAAGCCAAATCAAGCATTTTATCATATCCGACAACCTTTGCCGGAATTTTTGTATCCATGTCTTCAAAAAGCTTTATATAAAGTCTTGAATAACCTTCGTAATCAGGATTTACCATTGAATCTATAACATGATAATTTGTTACAAGATAGCCACGCTCATCAATAAAAAATCCGGAACCAATTATAATATCTGCATAACCTGCACCATATCTAATTTTTACGCCCCTATCCACCCAGATAGTTGCCGTTGCATTTACACAGTCCGCAATTTTAGCAGGTGCCTTATTATTTTTTGCCGCAGGCAAATTCTGCAGAATACCGTTCTGAATAATTTTTTCTGTTTCGACCTCTAAAGGAAAATTCAAAGCCTTTAAAGAAACTGCATATCTGTTTGCTTCAAAATATTTTTTTTCTTCAATTGAATCCTTCATCAGGCTGCGGACTCTTTCCTCACATTCATCTATTACATCTTTATTTCCAAGAATATTGGCACGCCACAAAGCATACACGGCTTTGTCTTCCATATAATCATGAATTCTTTCAATTTCGAGATTTGCTATATCGTTATCGGAAAAATCAGGAATTTGAACGACAGACTTCGGCTGTTTTACAGAACTGCAGGATAAAACAACAGAAGCAAGAAGTAATGTAAAAATACCTGATATTATCTTTTTTTTCATAAATGTATGTATACCTTAAATATTATTTTT
>CAMVBP010000074.1 GCA_947165795.1 uncultured Treponema sp. | reverse complement strand
ACTCATAAAACTCAGGAAAAAAAATCAGACAATTGTCCATATATAAGAAGGGGCGCAATAAAAATTCTTTGTATCGGGGCTTCTACCGGCGGACCATCTGCGGTAGAAAAAGTATTAAGGGGCCTTGGAAAGAATTTCCCACTTCCGGTTTTATATGTTCAGCATATAGATGAAGGTTCTGATAAAAAAATGGTTGAATGGTTTAATTCTGTGTGTCCTAATATTCCTATGCATCTTGCAAAAGATGGCGAAGTTGCAAAAAAAGGTCATGCATACATGGCTCCTGCAGAAACTCATCTTGTTATAGATTATGTAAAAGATAATTATCTTCCGATTTTAAAACTTTCTGATGAAGCACCTGAACATTTTTTGCGGCCTGCAGTAAATAAACTTTTCCGTTCGGCCGCAGATTATTATAAATCTTCCTGTCTCGCAATTCTTCTTACGGGAATGGGAAGAGACGGTGCCGAAGGCTGTAAAGAAATTGTAGATAAACAGGGTGTAACAATAGTTGAAGATAAATCGACCTGTGCGGTTTTTGGAATGCCGGCTGCAGCAATAGAACTTAATGCCGCAAGCTTTGTTCTTCCAAGAGATGAAATTGCGGAGAAGATTCTTTCCTTTATTGAGGAATAGTTTTTCTGGGATTAATTATGGAAAAAGAGATAATAGAAAGAATTTTTGAATTACTGACTTTCTCAACCGGAATAATTCCACGCGATTCGCATAAAACAGGTATTGTAAACTTTCTGGAAAAACATATTACAGAGCTGGGTATAAAAGACAAAGAATATTACGATTTACTTATTTCTGATTCTGAAGAAATGGATTTGTTAATAAACAGCGCAACCGTTAACGAAACATATTTCTTTAGGGAAGAAAAACAGTTTCAGCTTTTAAAAGATAAAATTTTTGCTTCGGAAAATTTAAAGAGCGAAGAAAAAAATCTTGAAAAAGAACCGTTAAGAATCTGGAGCGCTGCATCATCTTCCGGAGAAGAAATTTATTCCCTTTATCTTTTAGCTTCTTCGATGGGATTTAAAACTGAATGTACTGCAAGTGATATAAATACACAGATGCTGGAGAAGGGACGCATCGGAAAATATAAGGGCCGCTCTTCAAGAACTGTAGACGGTTCTTCATTTCATTATCTTCTGGAGCCTTTTAAAAAAGAAGACGGCTCTTATGAATTTGAAAAATCAATTACCGAAAAAATAGATTTTAAGAGAATCAATCTTTCCAAGTTAAAGGATTTTCCTAAAAATCAGAATTTAATTTTCTTAAGAAATGTATTTATTTATTTTGATGTTAAAACACGAAAGAAAATCCTTGAAAAGATTGTATCTGAATGTCTTATTCCGGGCGGTATTTTATTTGTTTCCATGAATGAAATTGCTTCAATAGATAATTCAATAATTCCGGAAAGCCTGGAAAAGAAATTTGATGGAAAAGTGTTTTATTTTCAAAAGAAAGAAGGAGGTAATGCTTAATGAAAAACGAAAGTGTTTCTCCTCAATTAATTAAAACATATCTTCTGGAAACCCGAAGCATTATTTTTAGGGTTCGTAATTGCCCGTGGAATTTTAAGAAAATTCTTCCGGCACTCAGAATGTCTAAAGATAACGCCAGACTTTTAGGCTTTACTCCGATTTACAGAATGTTTAAATCTCTTGAAGATCTTTATTATGCATTAAAGGAAAATGATATTTTACTAACTGATAATCTTCAGAATCTTATAATTGAAGTTGCAGATAAAATTTACGAATGCTGTAAAGTTCTGGAAGAAAATCCGGGAGCAATAAATTTTATAGATGTTCATCCATATCTTCTTTATTGTGATAAAGCTCTTGCCGGAGAAATTTTTGATTCAAAAATTCTTGTTAAACCTAAAAACTCAGTTCCAGCGGTAAAAAAAGTTGTTGAAAAACCAGTTGAAAAAAATGAAGTTATAAAGGTTAATTCAAGTAATCTTGAAAGCGTAATTAATATGCAGGAAGAAATGATTGCGCATACTTATATTATAGGCAATCAGATTGATCTTTTAAAAAATGCAATTTTTGAAAATGATACTCACTCATTAAAGGAAATACATAAGCTTCTTTCCAACGATTCTCAATCATTGCAAAACAACCTTTTAATTTTGCATGATCAGTTCTGTTCACTTATGCACGATGATTCTTTCCTTAAAAATCATCAGGAATTCCAGGGATTCTTTATTTACTCAAACAGCGAAAAATATCTTATTCCGTCTCAATTTATTTTTGATGTAATTTGTGCAAATCCACGTTCATATATTACAAAGCAGAATCAGAAATATGTTGTTTACGAAAGGGAAGACGACAGCAAAACAAATTCTGAAAGTGAAGAAATTCCGGTTTATTCTCTTTCTTCTCTTTTGCCTGGAAAAATTGCTAAAAATAAATCTGTACTTGATACAATTCTTCTTGCAGATTATCAGTCGCAGAAAATCGGAATTATTGTAGATTCAATGCAGAAGTTTGTTTCAATAATCAAAAAGCCAATGCCAAATTGTTTTACAAATTTTAAACTTTTTCAGGGTATTGCCTTTGATGAAAAATACGATATGATTCCAATTCTGTATCTTCCGGAAATTATGAAGAAGTTCAGGGCACAGCGCGGTTACGATGTTAAGAAATTCGAAGCCTATACAAAAAAACATATAAATAAAATTCTCATCGTTGATGACTCTAAAACAACGAGGGAAATTCAAAATACAATTCTTTCCGGAAACGGCTTCCTTGTTGATGAAGCAGTTGACGGAATTGATGCAATGGAAAAAATCCGCAAAAAGCAGTTTGATTTGATTTTAAGTGATGATGCCATGCCGCGAATGAATGGAGATATTTTCCTCGAAAACATCCGCCGAATGGAAAATTATGCAAAGGTTCCAGTTATTGCAATTTCTGAAAATCCATTAAAAGATGCCGATGCATTTGTCTGCAAGGCAGATTTTTCGCGCGAGGAACTTATTCAAAAAATAAATGAGGTGTTACATGAGTAGTAAAATTGTTGTCCTGGAAAGTTCTGCTACAATACAAGGTCTCATAAAAGAAAAACTTCGTAACAGTGATGTTCAGCTGAGTTTTGAAGACAAAGGCTTAAAGCTTCTTGTTTCGGTTTACAACTCGGTTCCTGCGGCAATTTTAATTAATGCCAGCAGTGTAAATCCAAAGGCCTCGCTGCTTGTAAGACTTATAAAAAATATTGAAAAATTAAGAAAAGTTCCTGTCGGTGTTTATACAACCGGCGAATTTGTTTTTGAAGAACAGTTCAGAAAAACCTGCGGTGCTGATATTTTCTTCAGGCTTACAAAAAATAATATCAAGGAAAAAACAGATTCACTTTTAAATTTAATCGGAAAGCGCCTTGCAAAACCTCTTCAGAGCGATCTTGTAAAAAACGGACTTTCGGATTCAATTTTCAATTTAATACAGAATTTAAATTCCTTTGAAAATTTAATTCAATCATTTTTAAACTTAATTGCAAAAACCTGCAGAATTCCTGCAACTGCTTTATACATAGACGACAGCGACGGTCCAAAATCTTATTACATTTGCGGAAATAACTTCACCAAAAAAGAAGAGTCGGATTTTTTAAAAGTCTGCACAACCGATTTTGAAGCAGCTTTTTCTGATACTAACAGCGCAAGTATTGTTACAAAAAAATTAAAAAATACGGATATTCAGGAAATCTTTCATACAAATGATATTCCTCTTTCTGCTTATCAGAATTTCTTTTTAGTTTCAAAGGATAATAAAAAAATTGGAAGCGTTCATGTAATCAAGGAAGGAACTTTTTCTTCTGCACAGCTGGACCTTATAAACTTTGCAGTTGAATCTTTCAGTATGCTTATGGACAACGCTCTGATGATTAAAGAAAAACTCAAGTTCGAAAGAAATATCCGTAAAGCGTTCAGCCGTTTTGTTCCTGAGCAGATTATTGACGAGCTTGTAATGAATGCAGAACGCGAAGCAAAAGTTGGCGTTGGCGAAAAACGTGATGTTGCAATTTTATTCAGCGATATCCGTTCGTTCACAAATATCAGCGAAAGAAATCAGCCGGAGACAATCGTTGCTTTCTTAAACAGATATTTTACTATAATGTGTACAATTATAAAAAAGCATGGCGGTACAGTAGATAAATTTATTGGCGATGCGATTATGGCTTTGTTTGGAGCGCCTGTAAGTTACGAAGACAATGCACGCAGGGCAGTTGCTGCTGCTTATGAAATGCGTGAAGCGCTTTCGTCTGTTCCTATAGAAGATCTGTATCTGCCTGATGGAATGAAATTTGATATTGGAATTGGAATTCATTATGGAGATGTAATTGTCGGTTCAATCGGTTCGGAAGATAAAACTGATTATTCAGTAATTGGAGACAGTGTAAATCTTGCATCGCGTCTTGAAGGCTTAACAAAAACTTACGGAGCAAAAATCCTTGTAAGCCAGGCTGTAAAAGATGACATTAAAACCGATGAATTTATTTTCAGGCTTCTGGATGATGTAAAGGTGAAGGGTAAAAAGACTGCCGTTCCAATTTACGCAATCGACAGAAATATAGAAGAATTTTCCGGCATTTACAGGGATTCTTATAAAAAAGGACTTGCACTTTATAAACAGGGAATTTTCAATCTTGCGCTTGAATATTTTACAAAAGCAATTGCAGAAAGCCCTGAAGATAAAGCGTCTAAATTAATGCAGAGCCGCTGTGAAGAATTTATAAAAAATCCGCCGGCAAGCTGGGATGGAGCAATAGCATTTACAACTAAATAAAACAATTGGAGTTAACATGAAATTAAAGCAAATTATAACAAGTCTGCTGGAAACAGATCTTTATAAGTTTTCAATGGGACAGGCAATCTATCATCAGTATCCGTCTTATAAAACACGCTGGACTTTTAAATGCAGAAATACAGACGTAAAATTCAGTCAGGAAATGGTTCAGGAAATAAAAGATCAGATTACTGCATATTGCGACCTTAGATTTAAAGAAGATGAACTTGAATATCTTTCTAAAATTGAATGGCTGCACGAAGATTATATTGACCATCTTAGAATCTGGAAGCCTCGCTATCAGGATTTTATTATTTCAACAGATTCAGATTGCGGCTTATTTCTTGAAGCCGTAGGAACCTGGGTAAATACTTCAATGTATGAAATTCCGATTCTTGCAATTGTAAACGAAGTTTATTACAGAATGACTTATAATTATGATGAATTATTTGTTCAATACAAAAGAAAGCTTCAGGAAAAAGTTGAATGGCTTAAAACAGGAAAATATAATCTTGGAGTCTTTTCAGAATTCGGTCTTCGCCGCCGTTTGAGTGCAGAAGCTCAGGAACTTGCTGTAAAAACCTTATGCGATTCAAATAATGAATATAAAGATTCAAAGTGTATAGGAACTTCAAATGTTTATCTTGCTAGAAAATTCAATGTTGTGCCTGTAGGAACAATGGCTCATGAATTTGTAATGTGTGTTGGTCAGGGAAATCCTATGTACAATCCTGCTTTTTCAAATAAGCTCGCAATGGATTCATGGACAAAAGAATATGGTGTATTGAATGGTACATATTTAACCGACACAATCGGCGATGAAACAACTCATCTGGATATGGAATATACTTACAGTGTAAGCTTTGGCGGTGTAAGACACGATTCCGGAGATCCTTATAAATGGGGTGAAGAGTGGATTAAACATTTCGAAAACTATTATAATAAATATCACGATGAACGCGTGAACCCTAAAAATAAAACCTTGCTGTTCAGCGACAGCCTTGATTTTGAAAGGGCTTCTGCTTTGTATGCTCATTTTAAGAACAGAATAAAAGTAGCTTTTGGAATTGGAACTTACATTGCAAACGATACAGATGTTCCTGCATTAAATATTGTAATGAAGGTTTCTGAATGTAATGATCGTCCGGTTGCAAAGCTTTCTAATGCAAATGGAAAAACAATGTGTAAGGATGATGCTTATATTGAATATCTTAAAAAGACTATAGACTGGAGGCTTACTCACAAATGAGTGGTAATTTAGAAAATTTAAAAAATGAAGCAATTGAATTTGTAAAAAATTATTTTGAAAAAAACGGAACTCCTTCAACAAAGGCTGTAATTGGAATTTCCGGCGGAAAAGATTCTGCCGTTGTTGCCGCGCTTTGCTGTGCAGCTTTGGGAAAAGACCGTGTTGTCGGTATAATGATGCCAAATGGAATTCAAAAGGATATTTCAGATTCAAAAAGAGTATGTGAATTTCTTGGAATAAAAAATTACACAATAAATATAGAAGATTCTTATAAAGCCATGCATGATTCTGTACTGAAGGAAATCAGTGCTAATGCAGGTGAAAAAATTACAGAAACTCCTGCGCAGTTTAATACAAATGTCCCTGCTCGTTTAAGAATGGTAACCTTGTATGGAGTTGCCGCAATGCTTGGAGATGCAAGAATTTCCTGCAACGGAAATTTAAGTGAACGGCTTGCAGGCTTCTTTACCTTGTGGGGAGACGGGGCAGGAGACTTTGCACCGCTTGCATATCTTTTTGTAGAAGAAGTTATTCAGCTTGGACTTCAGCTCGGCTTGCCGGAAGATATGGTTCGTAAGGCTCCAAGTGACGGCATGTGCGGAATGACAGATGAAGAAAAGCTTGGTTTTACCTATAAGGAGCTTCAGCTTGTTGCAACAGGAAAGGCAGATGAAGTTGAAAAATCCAAGGCAGAGCTGATTCAAAAAAGATTTAATTCGTTAGTATGGAAAAGAAAGCTTTTAAATCTTCCAAGTTTTGTACCGTCTTTTAAAAATGCTTCTGACTGGGATTAAGGTTTTATGACAATTGCAATTTTTGGAGGAACATTTGATCCCTGGTCTTCTGCGCATCAGGAAATAAGTGAGCGTCTTGCAAAAAAATATGATAAGGTTTTTGTTGTTCCTACTAACGTGAGTTATTACCGTTCAAACGAGAAAATGTATTCGTTTGATGAACGTGTTGAATTAGCAGAAAAGAGCCTGCGCAATATTGATAACGTAGAAATTTTAACTATCGAACGTTCGGTAGGAAAAGACTGGCGCTATATAGACACATTAAAAGAAATAGTAAAAATCTATGGAAACGAAAATCAGTATTTTACTGCGATAGGTTCAGATTCCCTTCAGAAATTTACAACCTGGACAAAATACGAGGATATACTAAATCTTTCAAAACTGATAGTATTTAATCGCCCAAAATACACAACGGATTTTCCGGATATTGAATATGAATATCTTCCTATGGAAAATCCAATAAGTTCTACACAATTGCGTAATGCAAAACGGAGTAAATAATGGATTTCCTTTATTCATTGCAGGTTATTAGAGAAAACTGTCCTTCCTTTATCAATTATTTTTTCGTATTTCTTTCAGAAGTATTGCTTAGAGGAATTGTAGTTATTGGAGCAATCCTCTACTGGTGCTACGATAAAAACTGCGGAAGAAGAACACTCGTTTCTTATTCAACTGCATATTCTTTAAATCAGATTATAAAAAATTTTGTATGTATTCCACGCCCGTGGATAAGAGATCCAAGATTGCATGTAGATCCAATTGCGGCAGAGAATGCAACAGGTTATTCATTTCCAAGCGGACACAGTGTAACAGCCGCTTCTATTTATGGACAGCTTGGCGTTTCTTATAGAAAGAAAAAAGGCTTTTTAATTTTTATGTATGCTATGGTTATTCTTTCTGCTTTTTCGCGCAACTGGCTTGGCTGTCATACAATTCAGGATGTTTTAGCCGCAATTCTTCTTGGAAGCGTAATTGTATGTATTGTTAATTTTATTGACTATAAGCTTGCAAATTGCGAAAGAAATGAAAAGGCAAAAATAATTCTGTACATTATTGGAATAGTGTTTACTGTTGGCGCCACAATTGTAGTGATTTTTAAGGATTACAAGCCTTATGTAAATTCAGATGGTGTAGAAATTGAAACCGTTTATTCAATGCTCACAGACTGTTTTACTTCCTGTGGAATTCAGGTTGGAGTTCTTTTAGGACTTCTGCTCGAAGAAAAATTCTTGAAATTTGAAAATAACAATTCACCAAAAAATAAATTGTTTATTGCTGGTTTTGGAACTTTTGGTATTGGATTTTTATATATTGCTTTATCTCTTTTGTTAAAACCGTTCGGCGAACATGTTTCGCACTTTGTAAAATATTTTATAATATTTTTATTTATTTCATTTATTTATCCGGTAATTTTTACCAGATTATGCAGTTCAACAAAAAAGATAAAGCAAAACTGATTATCTTCCCCAGGTGAGGATTAAATCGTAGTTGTCTTCACGAACTTCAAAGTACTGGTTGTATTCGCCGCAGGTAGGGCAGTATTCAGGTGCCTTTTCTCCTGTTACAATATGACCACACTTTAAGCATTCCCAAACTTTTACGCTGCTTTTTTTGAGTTCTTCTTTTGAATCTTCATCTTTTAAAAGTGAGCGGTAGCGTTCTTCGTGACGTTTTTCGATTGCTGCTACAGCACGGAATTTTGCTGCAAGCTCTTTAAAGCCTTCTTCCTCTGCAGTTTTTGCAAAGCCAACGTACATGTCTGTCCACTCGTAGTTTTCTCCGTTAGCGGCAGCTTCGAGATTTTCTTTTGTAGAGTTTATTCCGCCAAGTTCTGTAAGCCACATTTTTGCGTGCTGCTCTTCGTTGTTAGCAGTTTTCTTGAAGATTTCTGCAATCTTTCCAAGACCTTCTTTTTCTGCTACTGCCGAAAAGTATGTGTATTTGTTTCTTGCCTGTGATTCACCGGCAAAAGCTGCCTGTAAGTTTTTTTCTGTCTGTGTTCCTGCGTATTTGCTCATTTTTTTTACTCCTATAAAATGAATATTATTAAATGATATTACATATATTACAAATGCGCAAATCCAGGCTACGATGCACTGCCATGCGACCATACCCACAGCCCACTTTGCGCCAAGCTCTCTTTTTACAGAAGCAATGGCTGCAATACATGGTGAGTAGAGAAGGCTGAAAACCAGCAGGCTTGCAGCTGCCTTTGTAGTAAGTGCACTTGCCACGCCGCCGGCAAAAAGAATCTCCATGGTAGAAACCACGCTTTCCTTTGCCATAACTCCGGAAATAAGGCTGGTACAGATTCTCCAGTCGCCAAGTCCAAGCGGACGGAAAAGCGGCTCAAGCAGGCCGGCGAGTTTTGCAAGAATGCTTTGAGATGAATCTTCAATAAACTGAAGCTGTAGACTAAAGCTCTGCAGGAACCAGATTACGATAGTCGCCATAAAAATCACAGTAAAGGCTCGCTCAAGAAAATCCTTTGCCTTTTCCCAAAGGAGCTGGGCT
>CAMVBP010000073.1 GCA_947165795.1 uncultured Treponema sp. | reverse complement strand
GTAACTACACTCGTTGAATACACAAGCGGAAACACCGGAATTGCAGTAAGTGCTATTGGTGCAATGAAGGGCTATGATGTTACGATTTACCTTCAGGACGGAACAAGTCAGGAGCGCTTTGATATCATGAAGGCCTTCGGCGCAAACGTTTCGAGAATCAGTGATGTTCCGGAGATTCAGGAAGCGTTAAAGACAACTAACGGAGATTTTGTAGCCGCAACTAATATCCTCAAGCAGCACATCCGCGACAGACAGGCGGCAGGTGAAAACATCTACTTTGTAGACCAGATGCTTAATCCAAAAAACCCGCAGGCTCATCACGATACAACAGGCCTGGAAATCTGGGAGCAGACAGAAGGCGATCTTGCAGCAGTAGTATGCTCTGTTGGAACCGGTGGAACAATCCGCGGAATCAGTGATTATGTAAAGGGAAAAAATCCGAATGTTAAATTTTTAGCTGTTGAGCCTGCTCTGGATGCTGGAGCATTAACAGGCATTCACAACTTTACAGAAGTACCGGAGGAACGTGTTCCTATAACTGTTAGAAATACTACCGGCGTTTACGACGAAATTCTTGTTGCAACAGTAAAGCCTTCTTTTGAAGCAGCTCGAATTGTTGCTAAGACAGACGGAGTGTTAGTTGGAAATTCCAGCGGTGCCGCACTTTGGGGTGCAACCGAACTTGCTAAGCGTCAAGAGTTTGAAGGAAAGAATATCGTAGTTGTATTCCCGGATACTGGTCTCAGATATTTGAGTACAGATTTGTTCAAGGAATAATAGAGGATAGAATTACAGGGCTAAGCTCTAAATATGACTTTACAACAAATAAAATACATTCTTGGTGTGGCAGAAGCCGGCTCGCTTAATAAGGCATCGGAGAGACTTTTTATTTCGCAGCCATCGCTTTCGAGTACAGTACATGATGCTGAAGCTGAACTTGGATTCAGAATTTTTGACCGGACAGCACGAGGTGTTAAAACAACCGAAAGAGGCGAGAACTTTATTCACGACGCACAGGAATTGTACACAAAGTACGAAGAATTACTCAAAAAACATTGTGGTATTGAAAAAAGAAAATTTTCTGTTTCTACATTGTATTATGCTTTTGCGCGAAAGGCCTTTGTTCAGATAGTTAAAGAATTTTCTGGAGTTGGTTACGATTTTTCTTTTTGCGAAAAAAAAGCCTCGGATGTAATTGCAGATGTTTCTGGCGAAATAAGTACAATCGGAATTTTATATTTGAGTGATTCTAACCGTTCTGCAATTAACAAAGCATTAGATGCAGAAGAATTAATATTTCATCATCTTACGGAATGTAACGCCTTTGTTTATCTTCATAAAAATCATCCTCTAGCGAAAAAAGAAAGTCTTTCTCTGGATGAACTTGCAGATTTCTGTTTTGTAACCTTTGATACTGATGATGTAAAATCTTTTTTCTCTAATGAAATTATTCAAAAATATAATCTTAATAAAGCAATTACTGTGGCAGACCGCTCTACAGAACTGAATCTTCTTGAACAGTTAAATGGATATACTTTTCTTTCCGGAGTGTTTGGCGAATATACAGGCGATTCTGCAGCTGCCAGTGATTCCAGCGAAGATTTTATTTTAATACCATTAAAAAATCCTGATGGAAAAATCAGCCATAGTTTTGAACTCGGATACATTACAAAAAAAAGAATAAAAATGGACAACATTAGTTTAGCTTATATAGATTCTATAAGGCGAATATTAAATATTGCCGGTTTTACCTGCTGAAAAACAGTTTTTAGATATTAACTACCTCATAAATGGTATATTAGGTTCCTCATATATATATTGATAATTTATCATTTTGCTTTATGATTGGCGGCATGAGGTATTTTATGAAGAAATCTTTATTATTATTTATTTTTCTTACACTTGGTTTTTCACTGGCTGGTGAAACTAATGAAAAAATAATTAAAGGTGATTCTCGTTTTGAAGAATTTGATTCTTACCTTAAAGAAATTAAAAAGGCTTATCATATTTCAGGTCTTGCTTTTATTGTAACCGATTCAGAAGAAACCTTATATTCAAAGAATTTAGGGCAATGTACAAGTCTTGATCAGCAGTTTTTTATTGGTTCAATGAGTAAATCTTTTACAGCTCTTAGTGTTATGCAGCTGGTAGAAAAAGGACTCATAAATCTTGAAGATGATATTTCTGTTTATTTGCCAGAGTATAAGTTTGAAAAGACAGTTTCAATCCGGCAGCTTTTGAATCATACAAGCGGTTTTGATACACATGCCAGATTTGCAGATTTTAAAATTACCGAAAGCTATGGAAAATATGAATATGCAAATATAAATTATGATCTTCTTGGAAAAATTATAGAGAAAGTTTCCGGAAAGTCTTATGAAGACTACGTTGCAGAAAATATATTTAGTCCTATCGGAATGAAAGATTCTAATGCTAAAGCAATAAGCCTTAAGACAAGTTCAAAACTATTGAAAGGAAATCGAAATTATTTTGGTTTCTTTAAGCAGGGAGAAGCTGATTATCCTGTAGAAAATTCATGGTTCCACGAACCGGCAGGTTATATTGCAAGTACTCCGCAGGATTACGCAAAATATCTTAGAATGTATTTGAACGGAGGACTTACAGAGAAGGGCGAAAGAATCATAAAAAAAGAAACTATTGATTCGATGTGGTATGAAAATGTTTCACTGGGAGTTTCAGAATATGACGCTTATTACGGCAAGGGCTGGAATTACATGAATTATGATGGCCAGAAGCTCGTTTTTCATGGTGGCCAGGTTGAAAACGGAATTACTTATATGTTCATTTTACCTGAAAAACAGCTTGCTGTATGTTTTATGATTAATGCCAATGATTATTTTGGAACGACTTCCTTAATGAATAATGCAGTCTGGAATAGCCTTGCGATATTAAAGGGCAACTCACCGGAAAAAGTGAATCACGCTTCTTATATTTTAATTCATTTATTCTTAAATCTTATTTATTTTGTAATGTTAGCGCTTTCATGTTTTATGCTGCTTAAAGCTATTGTAAGTAAACATAATAAAGCTGAAAAACAGGAAATAAAAAAAGTACGACGCGTAATTGGAATAATTTTGAATATTTTGGGTTATGTTGTCTGGCCTGTATTTCTGCTGACATTTACAAAAGCACTTATTAATACTCCTCTTTGGGTTGTAAAATCTTATGTCCCTGATTTTTATTGTATAATTTGGTTAAGTGCATTTTTAGCGGTTGCAGGAGGAATTATAAAATTATTCTTATATTTCTTTTCTGCGGCAGAGAAGAGGTAAGTATGAAAGCAAAAGATTCTTTGGAAGGTTACTGAATTAGTCCTGATAGACAATCTTTGCGTTTGAGTAAATTGAAAGAAAACCAACGCGGTCACCGGTCTCCAGAATATGATAGATTTTATTCAGTCTGTTCTGGATGGTGCCCAAAGTACGGTCATAATCAATTGCAATGGCTTCATATTTTACACCCTGCTGAACAAGATTAAGCCATTGAGCATCGCGTTTTGTTGTTTCTGGATATTCAGCAATGTTCAAAACTTTGTTTTCTGATTTTTGAGATTTAAGATATTCATACAGAAGAAAAATTATACAGAATGTAATAAGAAGTATCTGGGAACTGTCAAAAACGCGTTTAAAAAATTCTTCGTATCCGAAAGTAATTCCATAAAAAAATGGAACAAGATAAATTAATGAAAGAAATGATATTTTAATTATTTTGTGGGTATTAAAAAATCCGCGGATCCATAAAAGTATAGCCGTAAGTTCCATAAAAATAATTGGATATGCCGGATTTGAATTTGATATAGAATTTGTAATTGAAAAAAATATTAGCGAAGGAACAAATAAAGCTAGTTTTTCTGGTTTTATAATGATTATGCATAAAAGAGCAAAGCTTATTGGACCAAGAATTAAACCAATTATGCAGGAATATTTGTGTTCAAAAAAAACATCATAAAATGCATGGTAGGATAAACATAACATTATAAGAATAAAAAAAATTGAAACTAGACGTATGAAAAGAGAAAATTTCTTTGAATAAATTGATTTCATGATGTTTATTATATAATGAAAATTAATTAAATGGTATAGCTTTACATGCTATTCCTCTTCGGGTATAAATATTCCATTTTTATATTTAAATACAAGGCTGTACAGAATTTCCTCAGCATCTTCAGAAGGAAAAACATCTATAATGATTGTATCATTGTAATCTATATAAAATTTGTAAGGTAAATCCTCTTCTTCAATTTTATGAATGGATTCCAAAATATCGCTCAGCGAAGATAAGTGTGAAGTTAATGTCTGTTCTTTCCATGTATCGTTTATCCATGCATAAATACATACATTTGAAGGAATGATTTTATTAATTCCATAGGATTCCTCACGCCAGATAAAAAGAAAATGATTTCCGGAAGGATTCAGACAAATGTTAAACAGGTCTTCTCTATGACCTGCTCCTGTACCAACGTGATAGCCTGTGTATAAATGACCCGAAAAATAAGGTGCTTCAGTCCAGTAACTTTCATCCATAGGCCAGTCATAAACATAAACTTCAATTGAACCGTTTTCACCTTCGCGGATATTTTCTTCTCCGACATCTAATTTATAAAGTTCCCTGGCCATTTTCTGAACGATCGGCGCGTAAACATAGTCAGAGAATGCCTGATTAACATTTATTTCGTCAATCGCACAGTCGTCGGCTCCATCTGTTCCTTTATATACGCTTTTAATTGTAAGCGTAATTTCTGAATAAAGCTTCTTGCATTTATTGATTGGAATTTCCTGAGCATAAGGGCTGTCGTCAAGATAATAAATTTCTTCATCTTCATCATCAAGCGCTACAGTAATATATTCCGGGCGGTTATTAGCCCAGTAATAGTTCAGGTTTCCAAAACCCGATTTAATGCATAAAAATTCAATTGTAGAAGGCTCTTTTAGAGTAATAGTGATTTTTTCTCCACTTCCGTCTCCGTCGCTTCCTTCTACCCAGCTTGTCCAGTAGGAATTCCAGATATTATTTATGGAATATTTTCCGCTTTCTTTATCGAGTTCACTGGAAGCTGTAATTTCCTTTATATTATTTTTTTTAGGAATCAGAGAATCGCGCCAGCTTTGCCATTCTTCAACAGTATAGGTACGTTCCGGAGTAACAATTTTTTCCAGTAAAGGATTATCAATAAAAATATTATCTGCTATTTCATCAACGACTGTATTTTTAGGAAAATATACTGCCTTAAGATTATCGCATTTGTTAAGACTTCTTCCGATTTGAGTTAATCCTTCCGGCAGATAAATTTCTGCAAGTGAATCTATATTTATAAAAGAGTCATAAGGAAGAAGAGTGTACGATTCCTTATCCATGTAGCATTCAGAAAAATCAAGTGACACATGAATGAAGTTTTCTGAATCTGTCAGGGCTTCGGAAAGCTTATTAAAATCCTCATATTCAATTAAAAAGGAGCCTGTATATTTTACATGTGGAATTTTTGGATCGAGCTGTTTATTTGATTTAATCCGCATTTCTTCCCTATAGTTTTCAATGGAAGTTAAAATTTCATCAACGCTGTTAACTTTTATTGTTTTTTGATTAGAGCAGGCTGTGAATATAACCAAAATTATTAAACTTAAAATAAATATTTTTTTCATTTTTGATTTCCTTATTATATGTTGTCCCAATGTTTCCATCGGTTTGTTCCTTTGTCATTACTGATGATTCCGGCTTTTTCACAGGCCAGAGCATATATCTCTGATTCTACTTTATGGGTTCTGCTTTCGGCTACATTATCGGCCGCAGGATTTAAATTAAAAATTAATCGCTGTGCGTCACTAAATGCTTCTATCTGTTCTTTTTTGGAAAGATTTTTATTAATTGAAGACATCAATGCTTCAGTAAGATCTTCCTTAAATTTAACAAGTGCAATATATTCATGGTCAACAAGTACATCTTCAACTTCTTCAGCAAAACGATTCTTTAAATCTTCTGGTAAAGGAATGTTTTTTTCTATGCACTCAAATATTTCTTTTTCGTATTTTCCGGGTACAGGGTATCGGTATGAAGCTCTGAGTGATTTTTCTGTAAATCCAAATGCTTTTTTATCTCTTTCTTCTGTTTTTTTTAAGAATTCAAACAGAAGGTATATATTAAGATTTTTTAAACTTACTTTTTTATGATAATAATATTCATCCATATACCGGTCATAACTTGAATAATAAAAGCCTTCATCAAGAAGTTCCAGATCGTTTTCTTTACGACTCATTTCCTTGATTGTTGCAATTCCGTTTACTACTCCGCCGTGGTAGTAATCTATATATTCTTTTACTTTTATTGAAATATTAATGATTTTAAAAAGTTTTCCGGAATTTTCCCAATCTATTCTTTCTTTATATTTGGTCAGCTGTTCAAAAGCGTCGTCCCATCTGCATACAGGAACTGCGTACCTTATGTGACCGAATGTTCCGTAATATATGTTCTCATCGTCTATGGAAACAGGTTTTGATCTGTCGCAGCCAAAAATATACCATTCGTTTTTAATTCCTGCTTTCCGGCATTCTTCAATAAACTGTTCTCTGGACTTTATTCTGCAATTATCTTCTATGTTTTTTACTTCTTCTTCTGTCATGGGGAAAGCCTTAATAAGAATCAGCATTTTTCTGATGCTCAATCATAATGCTGTCCCAGTAATCTCTGTAGTCTGTTTCATAATCAGTGCCATTTACAGAAATTCCGTATTTTATTAATTCTCTAATCAATTCTGCCCTTAAGTCATCGAGCAAATAATTTTCCTGTGAGTAGTCAAAAAGACAATTGTTAATTGCAGAAATAATATCTCTTTTGGAATTATTATCAGAATAGAATTCGCTATTGTAAACTAAGGGCATCTTAAGTGCATCATAATAAGACCAGTGAAGTCTGTTTACAAAAGGTTTATTCAAATATTTTGTTCCATTAATATAACATACTCCATCGCTAACAGGTTTAACTTCCAGAACTTCAACTTTATTTATTGGATTTTTGTGTCTGTTTGTTGATGATGGAATATACCAGTGAATCTCAATCTGATGATTATTCAGAACCTTCCATGTACTCTGGTTATCGTCGTCATCATAATTCTGGAAGAACCAGGCAGTGTCTGCATCTACAAAATTCTTTGTCTTTGAATAAACATAGCCGTAATAATCTGAAGTAGAAAAATTATAATGATCTTCTGCAGAACCGGCTTTTTTATCTGGAAGAGTCCAGTTTGCACGTTTTAAATAATCCTCTAATTGCTGAGCTGTCTGAGGTATTTTAAAATCTGCCTGATTATTCTGTATATATCCGCCGAACACCCAGCCGTATTCAGGTTCATCTGTTTTCCATTCGTATCTTGGAAGTAAAATTTCTACCCATGGATCTGTAAGTCCGTCAATTGTTTCTTCTTTTCCAATTGCAACAATCTTTACCGGGAGTCTGTGAGGCAGAGCGCAAAGACGATTAGATTTAAGAGAAGGCTTATCGCGAACTTTGAGTCCGTCTTCTGAATCTACATACATTATGTCGATTACTTTTCCTTCTCTATAAAAGCGCTCTTTTTCTGCAAAAGAAAATGAAAGAATTAATAAAAAAAATGTAAAGAATGTAAATAACTTTTTCATATGAATAATTGTATCACAGTATGTGAATTATAATCAATGAGAAGCAAAAACGAGAATTAAAAATGGAGGTAAATTTTCAAATTGAAAAAAAGTCTGCCGCATAAATATTTTCAATTTCTGCGGCAGACCTTTTTTAGTGCGATTTTTTAAGAATTGGTTGCAGCAATAATTTCGTTTACATTTTTGATTATGGCTTGTGCAATTTCCGGTTTGTTCATTGTATAAATATGAATTCCACGAACGCCGTTAGAAATTAAATCTATAATCTGGTCTGTAGCATAGGCAATTCCTGCCTGCATCATTGCTTCCGGAGAGTTTTTGAAACGGTCGCATATTGAAAGAAGTTTTCTTGGAATGTATGCATTTGATAAGTCAACCATGCGGCTTACCTGATTTGCATTTGTAATCGGCATAATTCCGGCAAGAACGGGCACATGAATGCCGGCCGACTGCAACCTGTACAGGAAAGAGTAAAGCATGTCGTTATCAAAAAACATTTGTGTAGTTAAAAAATCTACGCCGGCATCTACCTTGTATTTTAACTGTTCAATATCTGAATCGCGGCTTGTGCTTTCCGGATGACCTTCCGGATAGCAGGCACCGCCAACGCACAGGCCTTCATTTTTTAGAAGAGTAACAAGATCAGAGGCATGTGTAAAACCGGAAGGGAAAACATTTTCTCCCGGCACGGCATCCTTTGGAAGATCTCCACGAAGTGCAAGAACATTTTTTATGTTTCGTTTTTTCAAATCATTTATTGTATATTCAAGCGCTTCTTTTGTTGAACGAACACAGGTAAGATGAGCAAGAGATGTAGTTCCGTTATTTTCAATTGCTTCTGCAATTTCTGCGGTATAACCCTGAGTAGTTCCGCCGGCACCAAAAGTTACGCTTATAAAATCCGGATTCAATTTTGTAAGCGAAACGGCTGTAGCCTTTATAGAATCAAGTGCTTCCTTTTTTTTAGGAGGGAAAACCTCAAACGAAAGCGAAACCTTTTTACTGTTAAGAATGTCTGCAATACTCATACGTTGTCTTGTCATTCCTCTAGTTTACTGATTGTCTGTCTTACTGTCGAGTACTATCTCTTTTAATTAAGATTCTCTCGCTCTCAGTTCTTTAGCTGCTGCTACAAGATTTTTAAGACTTGCTTCAGTTTCTGTGTCTCCGCGTGTTTTTAATCCGCAGTCCGGATTTACCCAAAGTTTATCTTTTTGAACTTTAGTAAGCATTTTTTCAAGTGCTGCAACAATTTCTTCTACAGAAGGTACACGGGCAGAGTGAATGTCATAAACGCCCGGTCCTACTTCTGTGCGGAAGTCTGCTTCCTTAAGAGCATCAAGAATTTTTAGATCGGCGCGGCTTGCTTCAAATGTAATTACGTCTGCATCCATTGCATCTATGTCGCGGATAATATCGTTGAACTCGCTGTAACACATGTGAGTGTGAATCTGAGTTTCAGGCTTTACCTTTGCATGCACAAGACGGAATGCTGGAATTGCCCAGTCAAGATATTCAGAATGCCAGTCTGAGTGTCGTAGCGGAAGTTTTTCTCGTAATGCAGCTTCATCAATCTGAATTATTTTAATACCATTTTTTTCAAGGTCTAAAACTTCTTCTCTGATTGCAAGAGCCAGCTGCTGAGCCTGTTCTTTAAGGCTTATATCTTCGCGAGGGAAAGACCAGTTAAGAATAGTTACAGGACCGGTGAGCATTCCCTTTACGATCTTCTGAGTCTGCTTTTGTGCAAATACAGACCAGTCAACTGTCATCGGTTTGTTACGGC
>CAMVBP010000072.1 GCA_947165795.1 uncultured Treponema sp. | reverse complement strand
TGCTGCGGCGCAACCTTATATTACGCTTATTTTTTCGAGCCTTATTCTAGACCTTATGATTCAGCATGCACCAGCCGCCGATATCTTAAAATATGCGGTTATTCTGGTAAGCTCAACTTCGTTAATAATTTTTACTGAATGGGGCTTAAAATCTATTCTGACAGTCGGTGATACAATTCTTTCCGAAAAAGTAAATCAGATGATCAGCGAGAAAACCTGCTCAATTGATTATGACATTCTGGAAAAGCACGAAACACTTGATATGATTACAAAAGCAGAAGAAGGAATTCGAAGCCGAGGAGGATTTCAACACTTTTGTACAAACCTTGCAGAGCTTCTGCAAAATGTAGCTACAATCATTTACTCATTAATACTCCTTATTCCGGTTTTTATTCCTTCATCTTCACATTCACTTTCTGGAATGGGAATATTCTTTAACAGATGGTACAGCGCATTTATTCTTTTTTTAGCAATCATTCTGAATGCGTTCATAAATATAATCAGTCTTAAAAGGCAGGGAAAATTCCATCAGAAATTTTTTGAACAGAATATTGTACTTAACAGAAGATATTCTTACTGGTTCAATATGGTTTTTAATTATTCGCTTGGAAAATATATTAGACTTTACAAAATGCAGAATTTCTTTTCTTCAATGCTCAAAGAAAATCTGGAAGGCATGGAAGGTGAATATTATCATTTGCGCAGTAAACTTATAAAGCTGAGTCTTCTGCAGGTTTTTGGAAATGTTTTAATTCAGTTTGTTACTTATTCTTATGTAGGAATAAAAGCAGTTCTAAAATTAATTAGCGTTGGAAACGCAATGAAATATGTTGGCGCTTATACAAATCTTGCTTCAAGTATAGAAAAAATTTCAGGAACAATAACTGTATTGAATATAGAAAGTAAATACCTCGCGTATTTTTATGATTACATGGCAATTAAAAACAAACGCTACGAAGGAACAATTCCAACCGAAAAGCGAGATGATAATGCTTTTGAAATTGAATTTCGCGATGTTTCTTTCAAGTATACAAATTCTCAAACCTGGGCTTTGCGTCATGTAAATCAGAAAATAAAACTTGGAAGTAAAACTGCAGTTGTAGGAAAAAACGGTGCGGGAAAAACTACATTTATAAAATTATTATGCAGGCTTTATGAACCAACCGAAGGACAGATACTTTTAAATGGAGTGGATATCCGTTATTACGATTACAAAGATTATGCAAAACTCTTTGGAGTTGTTTTCCAGGACTTCAATTTATTTTCTGCGTCAATTGCAGAAAATGTTGCCGCAAGCACGAATTATGATGAAGAAGCCGTTACTGCTACACTTAAAAAAGCCGGATTTGAAGAGCGCCTTACAAAAATGCCTGATGGAATAAAAACAAATATTTACCAGATGGAAAAAAATGGTGTAGAAATTTCTGGTGGAGAAGCCCAGAAAATTGCAATTGCCAGAGCACTTTATAAAGACGCGCCATTTGTAATTCTTGATGAACCTACAAGTGCGCTTGACCCTGTAGCAGAATACGAAATCTACCAGCACTTTGACAAAATGGTTAAAGATAAGACTTCTGTTTATATTTCACACAGAATGTCTTCCTGCCGTTTTTGCGATAACATTCTTGTTTTTGATGAAGGAAAAATTGTAGAGCAGGGAAATCACGAAAAACTTATGAATAATGGCGGATTATACAGCGAGCTTTGGAATGCACAGGCACAGTACTATGCATAAATAAATAGTTTGACTGAATTATTATTCTGACAGTAGAATGGTCATATGAAGAAAATTGTTATATTATTCACATTAGTTTTATGTTTTTCTGCAAGTCTTTTTTGCAAGGATATTTACGCTAAGGCCGACAAAAAAACAAAGGCTTTATTAAAAGAAGTAAACGAACTTCTGGAGAAAAATCAGTTTGAAACAGCATTTCAAAAAGTTTCTTCTGAAGACAACGAGTATATTCTTGCAAAAAAGGTAGAAATTGCCTGCAATGGTTTTTCACAAAGTTTTGCGCATCAGATGTTTGCGTTTAAAGACCTTGAAGAAAATGAAACTTTGCTAGATGTGCGTACTTCTGACGGTTCTTTTTCGCTCATTCTTTTTGATCCTGTAAAATCCATTGAACGCTTTACGGAAAAATATGGAGAAATGCCTATTTTAAATTATGCGCTTGGAATGTATTACCAGGATGTTTTTAATCACTACCAATCTAACTGGCTTATTTCCGACGAGGAACTGATTAATAATATAATCAAATATTTTCAAAAGGCTTTGGATGAAAAATGTTACGATGAATATTCATTAAGCTGTCTTGCTTCAAATTATTACAGAAATAATGATTTAGATTCTTCATCAAAAATTTATCAGAAGAAAGAAAAAGAATTTAACCTAAATACTACAGATAATTTTCATTACGGAATTGTTCTCTGGCTAAGTGGAAATCCAAAAAAAGGAATTGAATACGAAAAAAAATCTATAGAAGGTTATAATGATAATCCGGAATATCAGGTTGATTCATATATAACCTGTGCAAGAATTTGTTTTTCAATTCCGGATTTTAAAAGTGCAGAGCAATTTCTTTCGGAGTGCAGAAATAAATATCCTGATGAATACAGAGTTTCGCAATACAGTGTAACTTTATATGCGCTTCAAGATGACAGGGAAAATACCATAAACGCAGCTCTTGAACTTTTAAAATATGGACCTTCAAATCCTACAACCTGTCAGCTTATTATGCTGGAATGCAATAATGCCGTAAGACCAGAACTTGCAATTGAATTCTTTAAGGAAGCGGTAAAGCTCTACGAAAACGACAGTTCAGCCTGCGAGAATTTGTATTTTCATTTTTCCTATGAATATTATCTTATGGGAAGGGCGGAAGACGCAAAGGAAATGGCTTTAAAAGCGCGTGTATATTTTGAAAAAAATAAAACGCTTACTACAGATATAGAACAATTATTGGAAGTTCTGTGCGGAGAGTAATTCAGGTACTGGAAGTAAACATATACCCTTGTTTATTCCATTTATATCAGATAAAATACGCTTATGACAGATATTGAAATTGCACAGAATAATGTGATGGAACCCATCACAAAAATTGCTGAAAAAATTAATATTTCTGAAAATCAGCTTGAGCTTTTTGGAAAGTACAAAGCAAAAATTACTTTTGAAGAATTAAGAACTCTTCAGGAGAAAGCTGCAAAAAATCCAGGAAAATTAATTTTGGTTACAGCTGTAACTCCAACACCTGCCGGAGAAGGAAAATCTACAGTTTCTATTGGATTGGTAGACGGCCTTCGCAAAATTGGAAAAAATGCTGTTGTCGCATTAAGAGAACCAAGCCTTGGCCCATGCTTTGGTGTAAAAGGCGGTGCCTGCGGTGGCGGATACGCACAGATAGTTCCAATGGAAGATATTAATCTTCATTTCACCGGTGACATTCATGCGATCAGTATAGCTAACAATCTCATATCTGCAATTATCGATAATCACATTCAACAGGGCAACGAATTAGGAATTGATCCAAGAACAATTACCTGGAAGCGCTGTGTAGATTTGAATGACCGTGCATTAAGAAATATTACGATTGGTCTTGGAGGAAGACTTCAGGGAGTTCCTCGCGAAGATCATTTTACAATTGCAGTTGCTTCTGAAATTATGGCAATTATTTGTCTTTCAAAAACAATTTCGGATTTAAAAGAAAGAATTGATAGAATTGTAATCGGTCAGAATTATGCACGCAAAAATATTACATTCGGGCAGTTAAAATGTACAGGAGCCGTTGCTGCATTATTAAAGGATGTAATCAGACCTAATCTTGTTCAGACTCTGGAAAAAACTCCTGCCTTTGTTCACGGCGGTCCGTTTGCAAATATTGCTCATGGCTGCAACAGTGTAAATGCCACATTATGTGCGCTTGCTTCCGGAGATTATGTAATTACAGAAGCAGGTTTCGCTGCCGACCTTGGTGCAGAAAAATTCTTAGACATTAAATGCCGAATGGCAAACCTTAAACCAGATGCAGTAGTTATAGTTGCAACAATTCGTGCACTCAAAATGCATGGTGGCGTTGCAAAAGCAGATCTTTCTAAGCCGGATACTGCCGCATTAAAAAAAGGTTTTGAAAACTTAAAGGTACATATCGAAAACATTGCAAAATTCGGACTCAAATCAGTTGTTGCAATTAATAAATTTATCACCGATTCTGATGAAGAAATTGAATGCTTAAAAGAATTATGCAAACAGAATGATTCTCAGGCAATTCTTACAGAAGGCTGGGGAAAAGGCGGAGAAGGTGCAAAAGATCTTGCCGCTGCTATTGCAGATTTGGCCGACAGCGGAAAATCAAATTATCATCCGCTTTATGAACTTGAATTACCGCTTGCAGAAAAAATCAGAAAAATTGCAAAAGAAATTTACCGTGCAAAAGATGTTGAATTTGATTCTGCAGCCTTAAAGAAAATAAAGAATTTTGAAGAAAACGGCTATGGCAACCTTCCGGTTTGTATAGCAAAAACTCAGAATTCAATCAGTCATGATCCATCTTTAATTTGTGCACCATCTGATTACGTTTTCCCAATCAGAGATGTACAGCTGTATGCAGGGGCAGGCTTTGTCGTTGCACTGGCTGGAGATATTATGACTATGCCGGGGCTTCCTAAACTTCCAGCAGCACTTAACATTGACGTTAATGATGATGGAATTATCTCCGGATTATTCTAAGATTTAGACCCAGTAGCTCAGCTGGATAGAGCATCCGCCTCCTAAGCGGAAGGTCGTGCGTTCGAATCGCATCTGGGTCATTTTTATTTTAAGCCGACTGTCGGACTTGAACCAACTACCTGCGCGTTACGAGGGCGCTGCTCTACCTGGTGAGCTAAGTCGGCAATAATTTACTAATATTGATTTTTTAAGAGAATAAAATTATCTCACGCTTGAACGCGTTTCATATGTTCTGCGCATGTCGTTGATGTTGTAGATGATTATATGGTTATCAAAAACTTCAATCTTCTTGCGCTCTACATATTTATAAACTTCATCGCGGGTTACTTCTGCAGAAAGACCGGCCCAATGTGCAATATCAGAAATTGTAACATTAAATCTTCTCTGCTTTTCATTTTCATTCATAACCGGATTCATTTCATCAAGCATTAAGAATACGTCTGCAATTCTTGCCTGCAAATCTTTTACAACAAGAATCTTAAAGCGGCGTTTCTGATCATAGATTCTCTTACAGAAAAGCTTTAAGAGCAGTAATGCCATCTGAGGGTTTCCAGTTATAAGCAATTCAAAGTTTGCTTTATTAAATTCAAGACAGCGAACCTTTCCGGAAGCCATACAAGTAGCAGAACGAGGAGAATTATCAAGAATTGCCATTTCTCCAAAGAATTCGCCTGGTTTTAAAATATCAAGATTCTTTTTTGCACCGTTTACAGTTTTTACAAGCTGAACACGGCCTCTCTGAATAAGATAGAAACTGTCTCCAGGTTCAAATTCAGAAATAATTACTTCGTTAGGTTCAAAGTCTTTTGCAAAACGCTCAAAAGCTGGCAAATCAAAAAGTCTCAGGTTAGAACCATTAGAATCATCTTCGTAATAAACAGAATTTGTAGGATTAGCCTGCTCAAGTCTGTCTGCACGAAGCTTTGCCTCTTTATAAAGCTGCATAACTTCATCTTTCTGATAAGAATTAGGGAAATGTTTAAGGAACTTTAAGCATACGTCTGTTGCAGAGCGATACTGTTCATCATCATAAAAACATTTAGCAACAGAAAGCATTCCTGTCTGAGGTTCTTCAGTAATATTATTCAAAATAGATTCAGTCTTTTTATGAATCTGGCGTAACTGATTAGAAAATACTCTGAGCATCTTCATAATAAGCTGTTTATTATTACTAAAGAGAATTTCGAATTCCTGAATTGTTAGTGAAACGGCAACCGTAGGAACTACTGCTGTAGCAGTTTCCTCTCTGGCGAAATGACCTAAAGCTGATTTTACTCCAAAGAATTCTCCACTCCTAACTTGCTCAGCAACAGCCTGACCTGTTTCAATATCAGAACTTGTTAAGAGAACAGAACCGCTTTGCATAATAAAAATGCGTTCATCATGGTCGCCTTCAAAGTAAATGATAGAACCTTTTGAATATTGCATCGCTTTTGGCATACTCTTGCTCCTAATATCCTCTAACTTATACATTCTATCATATTTATTTAAATTATGCTATTATAATATTTGTAAAATATGATAGATTTACATGTTCACACTTCAGCTTCAGACGGACAATATTCACCTTCGCAAATTATAACTTTAGCAAAACAAGCTGGACTAAAATTAATTTCAATCACAGATCATGATTCAATAAACGGAAATAAAGAGGCTGCAGAAGCCGCAGAAAAAGAAGGAATCATTTTTGTACCTGGAATAGAAATAAGCATTACGTATCACCCGGGCGAATTTCATCTTTTAGGACTTGGAATTTCTGAACCTTCACAATCACTTATAAACCTTATCAATACAGTTCAGGAAAACCGCAGATTACGAAATCTTAAAATCATAGAAAAAATGAATGAAACCGGATTAAAAATAACCTGGGAAGATTTGCAGAATGAATTTCCAAACACAACAATAGGCCGCCCGCACATTGCTTCTTATTTACAGAAAATTGGAATTGTAAAAAAACGCCAGCAGGCATTCGACAAATATCTGGCAAAAAACCGCCCGTGGTATTGCGAAAAAATCGGAGCAAATCTGGACGAAGCCATTATGGCTATAGTTGAATCTAAAGGAGTACCGGTTCTGGCACATCCAATGTCGCTCTATGTTTCCTGGGGAAAACTTCCGGACACATTAAAGGAATATCAGGAACGCGGAATTGTCGGAATAGAAGCTTTTCATCCTGGCGCAAGAATGACCGACTGCCTTCGTCTGGAAGAAACAGCCAGAAAGCTCGGGCTTTTTGTAACTGCCGCAAGCGATTTTCATGGAGAAAAAATTCGCCCGGACAGAAAACTTGGTCACACAGCAGGAAAAAGAAAAATCGAAGATAAATTCTGGAATGAAGAACTTGGCCCCGCTCTTAATTCCAGAATTTTCCTGAATTAAAAATCATTTATATGAGCACTTTTTGCGAAGCAAAAAATGCGTAAATTATTCTACTGTAACGCTCTTTGCAAGATTTCTTGGCTTATCCGGATCGTAACCTTTTTGAATTGCGCAGTAATAAGCAAAAAGTTGTGCAGGAACAACAGTCAATAAACTTGCAAGAACAGAAGAACATTCAGGAATCTGGAAAACTTCATCTGTTTTACCTTTGAATGCTTTTCCATTCTGAGTAATTACCAGCACAACAGCTTGACGGCTTCTAACTTCTACCATATTTGAACCAATCTTATCGTAAAGCTCAGGATCAGAAGCAATTGCAACAACCAGAGACTTTGTATCAAGAAGCGCAATAGGACCATGCTTTAATTCACCGGCAGCAAAGGCTTCTGAATGCATATAAGAAACCTCTTTAAGCTTAAGCGCACTTTCAAGCGAAGTTGCACTATCAAACTGGCGGCCAATATAAAAAACCTTATCCTTATTAAATTGCTTGGATGCAAATTTCTGAATATTATCTTTATCATCAAGAATCTGCTGAATTTTTGCAGGAACAGTTTCAAGTTCAGAAAGAAGTTTAGAAGCCTCTTCTTGGCTAAGAGTTCCGCGAAGTTTACCTGCTTTAATTGCAAGCAGATAAAGACACATCAACTGAGTGGTATATGCTTTAGTAGAAGCAACAGCAATTTCTGGACCAGCCATAGTATAAATAACGTCATCAGCTTCGCGGCTTACAGTAGAACCAACACAGTTAGTAATTGCAATAACCTTAAGGCCATTTTCCTTAGCAAGTCTAAGAGCCGAAAGAGTATCTGCAGTTTCACCGGACTGACTTATTACAATAAAAATATCCTTTTTATTTAAAATAGGATTTCTATAGCGGAATTCCGAAGCAACATCAACATCAACCTGAACACGGGCAAGCTTTTCAAAAGCATATTTAGCAACAACACCCGCATGGTAAGCAGTTCCACAGGCAGTAATTACAACACGACCCGCAGTTTTCCACACATCATCCATTTTGTTTTCTTCAAAATAAACATCAGTTGGACAACCCTTTTCATCCTTAATAATTCTGGGACGCATAGTATCAATTAAAGCTTTCGGCTGTTCATGAATTTCCTTAATCATAAAATGACGGTATCCGCCTTTAGAAGCAGCATCCATATCCCATTCAACGTGACTAAGTTCCTTAATAATTTTTTCACCGTCAAAATTGAACAAATCAACATGATCGCTATATAAAACAACAAGTTCTTTTTCGCCAAGATAATAAACATCACGGGTATGTTCAAGAATAGCAGGAACATCAGAAGCAATAAAGTTTTCGCCCTTACCAACACCAACAATAAGAGGACTCTCTTTACGGCATGCAATAATTCGATCCGGATAATCTTTACAGATTACAGCAATCGCATAAGACCCTTCTAAAGCCTGCAAAGTCTTTCGCACAGCCTTAAAAATATCTTTTTCTTCCTTATAATACTTATCAATCAGGTGAACAACAACTTCCGTATCGGTCTGCGATTGGAAGACAACACCCTGAGACTGAAGCTTAGCCTTTAATTCAGAATAATTTTCTATAATACCGTTATGAACAATAGAAATAGTACCATCCATATTGGTATGAGGATGAGAATTAGTATCGCTCGGTTCACCATGAGTTGCCCAGCGGGTATGACCAATACCTAAATTGCCTTTAATAAAAGAATCGGTCTTCTCGTATAAAGAAAGCTCAGCAGCAGTATAAGCTTCGTCCTTTAAATTCTCCGGAATAATCTCGCCGGTAATTTTTTCTGCAAGATTAACAAGCTTACCCTTTGCTTTTTGAACAATAATATTTTCACCAGTATATACAGCAACACCCGCAGAATCATAACCACGATATTCCAGTTTTTTAAGAGCCTTAATTAAAACCGGAGTTGCATTTTTATTTCCAATATAACCTACAATTCCACACATAATTTGTTTTGATCCTTTTAAATTGATTAGACAATTATTACAGAAAATAAATATCTTCGCAAGAAGGGCGCTCCCCTGCGGGTCGTGTGTTCCGCGGTTCCCTAGCGGTCAGCCTCCCCGCTTCGCGGCCTTCGCAGCATAGCTGCTCGGAGACTCGCTCAAAATGCTCCAAAGGGAGCATTTTGCCGGCTTCCAGCCGTCGCTCCCTAGGAGGCTGTCGCAGCCAGAAGGCTGCTCCACCGCTCCATACACTAGCGCAAAAGGCATAAACCAAACTGCAACTGTACTTCATTTTTGTTTGCGGGAAAGCAAAAAGGCATCCCCAGAATAGAGATGCCTTATAATAACACAAATTTCATTTAAAAATAAAAAGCCCGGCAGCTACC
>CAMVBP010000071.1 GCA_947165795.1 uncultured Treponema sp. | reverse complement strand
GTTGCAAATGTTCCTGCATCATTTGAAAACGGACTTAAGAAATATCTTGCTGAATATCCATACGGATGTTCAGAACAGATTACAAGTAAGGCTTATCCTTACCTGTACAGCGACTTTGTAACTGCAAATGGAAAAACAAGAGCAGACGCAATTTCTATGGTTGCATCTACTTTAAGTATTCTTCAGTCAAGAATGAAGAGCGACGGAAACATCGGATACTGGACAAACAAGAGCCCTGATGATCCGTTCATAACTCTTTATGTAGCTGAATTCCTTACAGATGCACGCACAAACGGCTTCTTTGTTTCATCTGATTTCTTCAACAAAGTTATGGGTGCTGTTAAGTCTATTGCAAACTCTTCTGAAGATGACGGCTATTCAATTTACCTGCGTTCATTCGCAATCTATGTTCTTACAAAAGGCGAAATTGTAACAACAAGTTATATTGAAAAGCTTGAAGATTCTATTACAAGAAAGAATTTCAATACAACAGGTTTCGACGGCTTGTACCTCGCAGCCAGCTACGCAATGATGAAGGAAGACAAAAAGGCAAATGCTATTCTTGCTAAGATTGACAGAAAGAAGGATCACGATTCTTCTTGGGCATATCAGAATGATTTGCAGTACATTGCAACATACATAGATGTAATTGCAAGCTACTTCCCTTCAAGAATAAAGGATATTACAACAGATGATATTGAGCTTTTGTGCAGCCGTCTTGAAAACAAGTACTACAACTCTTATTCTACATCTGCAGCAATCAGGGCATTCGAAAGCTGGACAGGTTCTGCTTCTACAGAAAACTATACGGCATACGAAGTAAGCGGCAAAACAGAAACTAAGCTTGATATTTCCGGCAAGCCTGTTATGACTGCAAGCTTCTCGGATAAGGCAGAAAAGATTAAGTTCGTTTCAAGAAAAACAATGCCGATGTACTATCAGACATATATTGCTGGATTCGATAAGGAACTTCCTAAAAAGGATGTAAAGAACGGAATTGAAGTTTCAAGAGAGTTCTGTAATCTTGAAGGCGGTGCATTAGGTTCTGTAAAAGTTGGCGATGATATTATGGTAAAAGTTTCATTCCGCTCGCTTAAAGGAACTGTAAGAAATGTAGCTCTTGTAGACCTTCAGGTTGCCGGCCTTGAAGCAGACATTGAATCTGTAAGAAGCTTTAAGGATAACCGCTGGAGTCCTGATTATGTTGATATAAGAGAAGATCGTGTAGTTATTTATGCTACTGCAACCGAAAAGGTTCAGACATTCACTTATACAGCTAAAGCAACAAATTCCGGAACATTCGTAGTTCCTCCTATGTTTGGCGAAAGCATGTATAACAAAGATATTTACGGAATGTCTGCATCTTCTACATTAAAGATTGAAGCACAGAAAAAATGATAAAACTTAATTTCCGGCCGCGAGTATTTTTCTCATTTCTGGCCGGAAAAATTAAAAAGCCGCGGAGACTAAGAACAAAAATTCTTCTTAGTATTTCTGCGGTATTTTTTCTTATAATTTTAATTTTCTCAATTCACATTCTGTACATGCGTAAATATGGAAACATTTATGACGGAATTGAATTTTCTGCCGCATATTCCGACAGAAACGGAAAGCTCCTGCAGATATTTTTAACGGAAGACGAGCAGTATAGAATATTCAAACCAATCGAAGAATATCCTCCTGAATTTATAGAAGCCCTGCTCATGCAGGAAGACAGATATTTTTATTCTCACTTTGGAATTAACCCTGTTGCCATTATTAAAGCCGGATGGGAAACCTACATAAAAAAATCACGAAGAATGGGTGCTTCCACAATCACTATGCAGACTGCAAAATTAAAATACAATCTGTATACAAAATCAATTGGTGGAAAACTAAAACAGATTCGTAAAGCAATTTATCTTGAATTGTGTTTTTCTAAGGAAGAAATTCTTGAAGCCTATTTGAATCTTGCTCCGTGTGGCGGAAATATTCAGGGCTTTGAAACAGCAAGCTGGTATTACTTTTCCAAAGGAATTGAAGATCTGAATCTTTCAGAAAACATAATGCTTTGCGTACTTCCGCAGAATCCTATAAAAAGAAGTCCTACGCCTCAAAAAACTCCGAGTGAGCTTATAAATGCAAGAAAGGTTTTATTTTCTTCATGGGTAGAAAAGCATCCCGAAGATTCTGATAAAGAAATTTACATGGATATGCAGATAAGCGTAGAGTGCAGTTTTCCGGATTATGCCCGCCACTTTACAGAAATGATTCTTTATAATAAGGCAGAAAATCCGGGCACATTAGAAAAAAAGCAAAATAGTAAACGCCCTCTCGAAGCGAAGACAACAACCTTAAATCTTAATACACAATTAAAATGCGAAGAAATTTTTAATTCTTATATGAATAAGAATAAAAGCTTCGGTATAAAAAATGGCGCTGTACTTCTTGTAGACTGGAAGTCCATGGAAATTATTGCGAACATAGGTTCTGCAGATTATTACAATGATGAAATAGAAGGAAAGGTAAATGCAACTACTTCAAAACGTTCTCCAGGTTCTACATTAAAGCCGTTTATTTACGCGATGGCTCTTGAGCAGGGACTGATTCATTACAGAACAATGCTCAAGGATTTACCTTCAACTTTTAATGAATATACACCGGATAATTATGAAAGCATATTTAAAGGACCTGTTCAGGCATGGTTTGCGCTTGGCGACAGCAGAAATATTCCTGCAATTTATCTTGAACAGCATCTGGACAAATCTAGAAACCTTTATACATTTATGCAGGATTCAGGCGTTACAGGTTTAAAGGAAAGCGATCACTACGGACTTTCCATTGTACTTGGAACTGCTGATGTTTCCATGCTGGAACTTGCAAAAATGTACTGTACTATTGCAAACGGCGGAATTCAAAAAAATATCCTTTATGAAAAAAGATATGTTCAGAACAGCGGAAAACGTATGCTCACAGAAGGAAGCTCTTTTATTGTACGAAAAATGCTGGAAGAAAATACGCCTCCTTATCAGAACAAGCCACAGCTTGCAAAAAACATTCCAATTGCATACAAAACAGGAACTTCCATCGGCTTTAAGGATGCCTGGAGTGCTGCAATTTTTGACCGTTATGTACTTATAGTCTGGGTAGGAAATTTTAATGGAGAAGGAAACAATGCTTTCTTAGGAAGAAAAATGGCCGCTCCCCTGCTTTTTAATATTGCTTACAGTATTCTTTCAGATACTCCAGAAGCTGAATTATTACCGGAGCCGGAAATGCCGGAAGGCGTCAGCCTTATTGATGTATGTGCAGTTTCGGGCGCAATTCCTGGACCAGATTGTACTCAGACAGAAAAGGCTTATTTTATTCCGGGAGTTTCTCCAATTGAAAAATGTAAAATTCACAGAAAAATAAATATAGATACACGAACAGGTTATAGAACGGATGAAACCGGAAAGCCTTATATAAAAACTGTAGTAAGGGAATTCTGGCCAAGCGATTTGCGTGCATTATTTGAGCAGGCCGGACTTCCAAGAATTCTTCCGCCGGATTATCCGCCGACTGATTCAAATTTTAAAAATATTTCGCAGGGCTTCCCGCCGGAAATAAAATCTCTGCTCAGCGGAACTGACTATGTTTACAGACCAAAATCTCCGGATAAAAATAAAATTCTGCTTTATGCGGCAAGCGATGCAGACACAACAGAATTACTTTGGTTCGACGGAGAAAGTTTTATAGGCAGAGCAAGTCCTTCACAGATTCTTGAATATCAGTTAAAACCCGGTACACATGAAATAACTGTAACAGATCAGAAAGGACGCTCTGATGCAGTTGTTATAAATGTTGTAGAAACTGAATATTAAATTTTTCCGCGCTCTTTAAGAATGTTTTCTACGTATTCAACCATTTCGTAAACGAGGCCGTCGCAGTGAGGTTTTCGCTGACCGCCGGCTGCCGAGTTTGCACGAAGAAGATCAGCACAGTCAATCATGGAAGAATGTCTTTCTTTAAAATCGCTGATGAGTTTCTGAGTAGTCGGCTGATCATCAACATCAAAAAGACCAAGCACCATAAGACCGCCTGTTATTACGCCGCAAATAAGACCGCTTTTCATTCCTGCACCAAAAGCAGTTGTAAGCTTGTAAGCTGTTTTGTCATCAAGTTTAAGAGACTGTGTAAAAGACATTAAAACAGACTGCGCGCAGTTGTGGTGCGGAGTTTCAATTGCACGGATTTTTTTTGCGCGTTCAAGATACTTACTCATTTTTTTTGCTCCTAAATTATTGATATATCGGCAAGCATAGCTTGCCTCTACGGATTTTCGATTTTTTACATCTGCCACTTAGTATATTTATCGCATTCAAGGATTTTCTTTGCATTTGCAACACGTTCAAGAGTAGGACTTTCCAGATCTTTTAATGGATAATCAATTCCCAAATCCTTATATTTGATTGCTCCAAGCCCGTGATAAGGAAGAATTTCTACCCGCTCAACATTATGAAGCGTGCGGATAAAATCACGGGTCTGTGTAAGATATTCATCGTTATCTGTAATGCCAGGAACAAGCACATGACGAATCCAAATAGGCTTATTAATTTTATCCAGATACGCGAACATTTCGCGGATATTTTTTCCGGATTTTCCTGTAAGCTTTACATGCTCGTCTTCATTAATATGTTTAATATCCATTAAAAGAATATCAGTAACCTTCATAAGGCGGTTAAATTTTTCGAACCAGACCTTGTCTTCTTCTGTTGCATCAGGAGATTCGCCGTTACGGAACGGAGCGCCCGAAGTATCTATACAGGTATTTACTCCAAGCTCCTTAAAGCGTGTAAAAAGTTCAATTAAAAAATCAATCTGAAAAAGCGGTTCGCCTCCGCTAACTGTAACTCCACCCTTTTTGCCCCAATATTCCTTGCAGCTCATAGCTTCATTAACAAGTTCTTCTACTGAATAAAGTTTTCCGTCTGTCATTTTCCATGTATCGGGATTATGACAGTAAAGACAGCGTAAAGGACAGCCCGAGAAAAATATTATAAATCGGCTGCCAGGTCCGTCTGCACAACCAAAACTTTCCAACTGATGTATATAACCCTGCATAAAAACTCCTTTTAATTAAATCAAGTCAACTGTAGTATTTCTTTTTCCAAAGAAGTTTGATACCACATATCTATATCTATAAAATCTATCGCATAAGATTCAGGAATATTTTCCAGCTTAACAATCTCGGGAACAAAATTACTTTCCGGATTTTTAACTAAAAACCATAAACGAAGAAATGAAAAATTTTCAGAAGGCAAATCTGAAGTATATTCAGATTTACAGCATAAAGGGCTCGCAATTAAATGACTTTTTAAATGAGTAGAACGGTCTGTCAATTTTTCCGTAATCTCATTTATCTGGCAGAAGAGATTGTATGCCTTCATAAGATTTTCTTCATCCTCTTCTATTTCCTTAGTTACAGGTTCAAGATAGTCTGCAAAGCGCGACTTTAAAGAATTAATTCTTTCCTCTTCATCCTGATTGATTTTTTCCTGAAGATTTTTTATTGCAGATGTATTTTCGCGAATAAAAAAATCTGCACCCTTTTTTAATGCCGTCATTTTTTTAGAGAATTCATTTAGAGTCACAGTAATATTTTTTCTTTCTAACATAGCTACCCCGCTGAAACTTCAAAAATGAAAAATAAATTTCAGATCTTGCTTTTTGTCTTTATCATACCTTTTTTTACGAACTCTGACCATTGTTCAGGTTCAGGTACTTCAAACCGCATTTTTTCGCCAGTGAAAGGATGAATAAACTCCAGCGTACGTGCATGCAGACACAGACGATTAAAAGGATTTGTATATGACCGGTGTTCTTTATCACCAGCTATAGGATAGCCATGTGCCGATAAATGTGCCCTAATCTGATTTTTTTTACCGGTATCGAGAGACAGTTCAAAAAGGGCGTAATTACTTCCTTCCATTAGTTTTTTATAATGAGTTCTTGCAGGCATTTCGTGGTTGTTATTTTTTTTATCTGATAATGCAGCAGAATCAGAAATTGTTTTTTTTCTGTTCTTTTTTACATAACCGATATTATAAGCGTTTAGTGAAATAGGATCATCTATAAGACCTTCAGCCATAAGCGGATTTTTTTTAGCTAAAGGAGATATTTCTGCCAGAGCATGATAAAGGCGTTCTGTTACCATTTTATGCCAGGAATTCATGATTTTCTTCTGAGCCTGCTCGCTAAGAGCAAACATCATAACACCACTTGTGTCGCGGTCCAGCCGATGTACAGGAAAAGGTTTGTGCTTTGAATTTACAATACCCTGCTTACGAAGAAGTTCTTCTAAAACAGACTGAGCCGTACGAGCTTTACTTCCCGGATATGGGACAGAAAGAAGACCAGAGGGTTTGTAAATTACGGCAATCCACTGGTCTAAATATAAAAGCTCTAGCTTTTCATGAACGAAAGATTTTTTATTATCATATTTAGAATATGAAGCTCTTTTATTCATATTAAAAACAAATTACAAAGTTCTGGCAGAAACAATTGCTCCAAATGAAATATCATGAAGCATTATTTTCTTTCCTTCTAAGCAGCCTAACTGCAATCTATCATCATCATCTATAAAACCAATATATGCGTCATATTCTTTTTTTAACTCAAAAGATTTTTGTAACTTACAAACCTTTTCAACAGTATCAAAATAATAAACATCAACTTCAGTTCCTTTTATAAATCCTAAGTATCCTTCTGAGCGATATTGATCAATTAATAATGAAGTATCATATTCTTTTTCTGAAGAAATAGAATAGAGTTCTTTCCATTTCAATCCTTCTGGAGTATTAGTTATGCTATAGAATGAAATTTTATCTTTTGTTTGAAGCATTATAAGATCTGCCTTAATCACTACAACCGATTTATATTTTTTTTCAGGTATATCAAAAGGAAACCAGAATTTTCCATCATCAGGAATTAATCGACCAATCTCTTCTCCATCGTCACCATTTGAATATTCAGTTGTATAACGCGAAATTTTATTTTTTTCAATTACATAAGCATCATATCCATTAGTATAACAAATATTTTTTTCAGTTATATTTTTAGGAACAATTATAGGGTCATCTGAAATATTATAAGTTCCATCTTCCAAGTCATATTCATATATTTTTCCATCTTTAAGAAATGATAAATCTGTACCATCAGCATAATAACCATTATTTGCATTAATTTTGAATTTTGAACTTCCACAGGAAGCAAATGTTAAAGCTGTAATAGCTGATAAAAATAAAAAAGAAAAACAAGTAAGTAATTTTTTCATAAAAAACCTCGATAGTTGTAAAAGATATAAATGATATTATTACACTATAAAATTAAATAGTCAATGTTGATGCATTTTTATAAAGTAATTTAAAATGCGGAAATCAATTTTATAGATAAAATGTAAAAAAAATCGAAAGGAGAATTCTGGATTTCAAAAACACTCTACAGTGCTGCCGCGTGAGCGGCAACGTATATAATTACAAGGCACTGTAGCGTGTAGCACGCTAGCGTGCGGTTTTGAAATCCAGAAGGCTCCTGAAAGATTTTTTTTAAAAATATTAAAGAATAAAATTGATTCCCGTGTTTTATGAATTTAGTTTATTCAAAAATTGTCGGGTTCTTTCATTTTTAGGATTTACAAAAATATCTTCCGCTGTACCCTCTTCAACGATTGAACCTTTATCCATAAAAATAACATGATCAGATATTTTGCGGGCAAAAGACATTTCATGTGTAACAATAACCATTGTTATTCCTTCACGAGCAAGCTGATTAATTACATTTAGGACTTCAAGTGTAAGCTCTGGATCTAAAGCGGAAGTTGGTTCATCAAAAAGAATTACATCAGGCTCAACTGCAAAAGCTCTTGCAATTCCAACACGCTGCTGCTGCCCGCCAGAAAGACTGGAAGGGTAAAAATCAGCGCGGTCTCTAAGACCTACTTTTTCAAGTGCCCGAATTGCTCTATCTTTAGCTTCTGCCTTGGAAACTTTTCTTGCTGTTACAAGGCCTTCCATTACATTTTCGAGCGCTGTCATATTTGCAAAAAGATTATAGTTTTGGAAAACAAAGGAAGTTTTCCTGCGAAGTTCAAGCATTGTTTTTTTAGAAACTTTTTTTAAGTCAACATGAATATCATCAAAATCAAGTTCACCTGAATCTGCTTTTTCAAGAAAATTTATGCAGCGAAGTAAAGTCGTTTTTCCAGCACCAGAAGGTCCTATAATTGTAGTTACACTTCCTTTATCTACATTTAAGGAAATTCCTTTGAGAACCTCGATCTTACCAAAAGACTTATGAACGTTAGTTAGTTTTAACATTAATACACTCCTACAAAAGTCCGACGTTTCTTTATTCCCCGGTAAACAACTTTCTTTTCAATTTTACGAAAAGCATACTCTACAACAAGACATAGTACAATATATATCACAAAAATATCTATATAAGATTCTACATAATTATAACCGTAAGCCGCTTCTATTTTTGCAACGGCGGTAATTTCGCGGACTGTCATCATAAATGCAAGCGATGTATTTTTTATAAGAATAACTGTTGTACTGCACAGGTTTGGCAAAGCAGAAACAATAGCCTGTGGGAATACAACGCGACGGAATGCCTGAAAGCGTGTTTCTCCAATACTGAGTGCGGCTTCGAGCTGGCCGCGGTCTACAGATGAAATTGCAGAACGGAATACTTCACTCAAGCTAGCAGTTGAATTAATTCCAAAAACTGCAAACGCATAAATTACCGGATTCACTTCAAAAACATTAATAGACCAGCCCATACTTTTTACAAGCGAATTCAAAAGGCTTGGCATTATGCTATAGACAATCAAAATCTGTAAGACAATCGGAGTACCGCGAATAAAGGAAACAAAGATGCGGCAAATAACATCCAGAACGTGAACTTTATGAATGCGTGCAAGCGCAATCAAAATAGCAGGAATTACGGCAATCAAAAGAGACACAATTGTTATTTCAAGAGTTACCGGAATTGCCTTTACACAAAGCCAGAAGGTTTTTACAAGGTAAGAAAAATCAAGCTGCATTCAGCGACCTCCTGCCTTTTGAATAATGTTTTTCCAGCCTTAAAAAAATCTGTTCAATTATAAGTGTGAGACACCAGTAAATAATTGCAAGTGCTATATATGTTTCCAGAGAGTACGCACCATAATTTCGCGCAATTATAAGATTTCCCGAGCCCATCATATCTACAAGACCGATTGTAAAAGCAAGGCTTCCTTCTTTAAATAGAGAAATTAGTGAATTACCAAGATTTGGAAGTGCAATTACAATTCCCTGAGGAATCATAATTCTTCGTACAGCCTGCCATGGAGTAAGTCCTATAGAAAGTGCAGCTTCATATTGAGCTTTTCCTAAGGCAAGATAAACCGAACGGATTATTTCGGCAAGCGTTGCTGACTAAATAAGAGAAGGTGAAAGACATGTGGCTATATGTGAGGCAGATAGTAAAGCCAGCGGA